>DASYPF010000459.1:0-15108 GCA_036006905.1 Acidobacteriota bacterium | reverse complement strand
AACCAGTGATAGGACGGCATTATTCGGCGCGTAATAGATCTTGAAAAACTGCTGAACGTCATCGGTGGTTGCCGCGTTGAGGTCTTCCATCGAACCGATAACGGAATGCTTGTACGCGAAGTTATCGTACAAGGTCTCCTGCATGATCTCCTCACTCTTGCCGTATGGGCGGTTGTCGACGCTCAAGCGACGTTCCTCCTGCACGGCATTGCGCTGGTTGTCGAGGTTCTCTTTGGTAATGGCCAGGCTTCGCATGCGGTCGGCTTCCAGAAACAACGCCAGATCAAGCTGATTGGAAGGAAGCGCCTCGAAGTAATTTGTGCGGTCTTCGTTTGTCGTGCCGTTCAGGGTGCCGCCGTTGTTGAACACCAGAACCATATGTTCCCCGGTGCCCACATTCTCGGAGCCTTTGAACATCATATGTTCGAACAGATGCGCAAAGCCGGTGCGTCCCTTCTTTTCATTTCGCGAGCCGGCGTTGTAAGTCACAGACACGGCAATGACCGGCGCGCTGTGGTCCTCTACGGTAATGACGTGCAGGCCGTTCTCCAGGGTGGTTTCCTTGTAATCAACCTTGATTTTGCGTTCCTGCGCGACTGCGCTTGCGGCCAGAGTCAGACACGCCAGCCAGACGATCAAAAGGTTTCTGGTTATCTTCATGTACTTCTCTCCTTTTCGACGCAGCCGGGACATTGTCACCAACTTCGCGTAAGCATTACGGCCGCCTGCGAAATCATCCTGTAAATGAACTTGTCGCTTGTAGACATAATTTATCACAGCCAGTTCACATTTCCATGGAAACTCCCAGGGAGTCTGGAGAGAGTATTGGGCCTCTTGACCCGTCCGTACCTCCGATTCTCACAAACGATTCAACACAAAGGCACAACGCGGCGGAGCCGCAACCAAAGACGTCAATGGTCATCAGTCATCGGTAAAACAAAATTGTCGAACTTGTTATAGCTTTGGTAGCCTAAAATCTTTTGCGGCTGACAAAGAATTTGATCGTCGGTTGGTCGTTATGGGTGCATGAATGGCATCTGAAGATCAAACCCGTGCTCTGACTATCAGCTTCAGGCCACACGCCACGGCCTGGCAATTGCCCGACTGGTTCGTAAGGGAACTGAATCTCGAATTTGGCGAAATCTGCGCCTCGTATCTTCCCAACTACCAGGGTCTGGACGAAGCGATCCAAGAATCCGAAATATTTGTCGGCCTCTCCCTGCGCAGCGATCAGGCGGCGCGGGCAAAGAAACTTCGGTGGGTGCACAGCCTTTATGCCGCCGTCAACCATTTATTAGTCCCGGAAATCATTCAGGGATCGGTCGTGGTGACATCGGCATCAGCAGTCCACAGGATTCCTGTGGCCGAGCATGCGTTGGCGTTGATACTGGGGATGGCCCGGTGGCTGCCCGAGAGCCTCCGCATGCAGCAGCGCCGTCACTGGGGACAGTCCGACATCTGGAGCGGCAGGCCGTTTCGGAAAGAAGTCAACGGCGCCACACTGGGAATTTTCGGTATGGGCGGGATCGGAATCGAGTTGGCTAAACGTGCCAAAGCGGTCGGAATGCACGTGATTGGCCTAAGGCGGCGCGCCGGGGCTGCGGTGGAAAACGTGGATGAGATGCTCGAGGTTGACGATCTGCCTGTTTTGCTGCCGCGTTGCGACTACATCGTGCTGGCCCTTCCGGACACCGCGCAGACGCGTCATATGATCGGAGCGGAACAATTGCGCTTGATGAAGAAAGACGCGTATCTGATCAATGTCGGGCGGGGCACTGCCATCGACGAAGCGGCATTAGTTGACGCTCTGCAAAGGGGCGTAAGTGCGGGCGCCGCCCTGGATGTGATGGAAAAGGAACCCCCGCCGCCGGAAAGCGCCCTGTGGGACGCTCCGAATCTGCTTTTGACCCCGCACATCGGTTCGGCGACCAGCCCGGAGTATCTCTGGCGAAGGCAGTATCAGGTTCTAGCGGAAAATCTCCGGCGTTACCTAAAGGGAGAGCCGCTGCTGTATGTGGTGGACAAGATGCGAGGGTATTAGGAATGGGGAGTGGGGAATGGGGAATGGGGAATAGGGAATGGGGAATAGGGAATGGGGAATGGGGAATAGGGAATGGGGAATGGGGAATGGGGAATGGGGAATGGGGAATGGGGAATGGGGAATGGGGAATGGGGAATGGAGAATGGCGAATGGGGAATGGGGAATGGGGAATGATAGGGAATGCAGATTATGCTGAACTCTCCATCATTCCGCATTCCAAATTCGTCATTCCGCATTCCCTATCATTCCCCATCATTCCGCATCATTCCGCATTCCGAATTCGTCATTCCGCATTCGAAGGCCCCCTGCTTGTGCGGAGGTAATCGGTGGCGCTGGGGACGTCTACAAATATTCTAAAGATGAAGTGCAGCTTGGCGTACTCGAAGAGCAACTTTAGGCGACTGGAGAGCGCCGCTACGCACACTTCTCCTCCCAGCGTGGCGTAGCGATTGTAAACTGCGATGACTTCGCCCAGTCCCGCGCTGTCCATGCTGGTCACATCCCGTAAGTCCAAGACCAGCTTTCGGATGCCCTGGCCGGAGAGCTCCTGTATACGGGCGTCCAGCAAGGCGGCACTCGAGGAATCGATCTTTCCCGCAAGCGCCAGCACGGCCAGGTCGCCCTCCATCGTCGCGGTCGTGACCGACGCGATGAGCTTCTGCTTTTTCTTCTGTAAGAGTTCCCGTGTATTTTCCACGATAAAAGTCAGCATTGTGAAGTCCGATACCGCGGGACTAAAGATGCACAATGCGCCAAAAGGGATGCAATTTTTTTTTAGGGACCAACCTGCTGTCTTTTCTTTGCGTTCCCTGTGCCGCTATCTTCTGAAATCTCGCTGTCTTAGAAAGATTTTCCCCGGCTAAAAATCAAAAACCGTCCACGTTCACGGCCACGTGCACGACCACGTCAACGTCCACGAACACGTCCAAGCGCTCGTACGAACTTCTTGTTTTTGCAGCAAGATTTTTTACCGATGACCAATGACTGATGACCAATGACGCTTTTGGTTGCGGCCCACGACCGCGCTAGGGTGAGTGTGTGTGAATTGCCCGGGCCAGGCCTATTTTTCGTTCAAGCAGCGGACTGCTTTCCAGTTTCCGAGGAAATCAATTCTTTCCAGCAGGTCGATGTTCAACTGCGTCCGCTCCATCAGTTGTCTCAAGTTCAGGTCCGTGCAGAAACCGATTCGATAGCACAGTGGAGAAATTACCCTTTCGACGGTTCCCAGAATAGGATTTTCACTTTGAAAGTGGTTTAGAAAGAGGAGATAGCCGCCCGGCTTGCAGACGCGCTTCATCTCGCGAACGACCGCCACTGGATCGGGAACGGTGCTGATGAAATATGCGGCCAGCACCCGATCGAATGCATTATCAGGAAATGACATCTGCGTGGCGTCCATTTTATGGAGGAACACGTTGCTGCGTGCAAGCTTTCTGATGCGCTTTGCCGCCTCGTCAAGCATTTTTTGCGACAGGTCGACGCCGGTAACGGTGCAGTGGCGAGGTAATTGAGGGAGGGAAAGTGCGGTGCCGATACCGACTTCGAGCAAATGCATCCCCGGTTCCAACTGCAATAGTTCCGGCACTTTCTCTCGGCCTGAATCGAAGATCTTGCCAAAGATCAAGTCGTAAAAGCTTGAGTATCGGTTATAGACCTTCTCTACATATTCAACGCTCACGTCAACTCCACGGGAACATCAAGGCCACTTAGTTCAAGACTTTCGAGAGCCCGATAAGCCTATCCTGAGAACACAAAATTTCAAAAACAAAATTTCGACCGCCGCTTACAGCCCGTTGTCCACAGAAGCAAACGGGGGGCGTGGGAATGGGTTCAGGGCGAAGCGCAGCCTGGAGCGATGGATCCCGCAAACATAGCGCCGATAATGTCAGAGCCCGGAGCGTCAGCGACGGGTCCCGCCAGAGTAACAACGCCTGCCGGAAGAAGGTCCGGATGGCCGACTCACTCTGGCGGGACCCGTCGCTGACGCTCCGGGCTCTGACATTGGCAGACCCATCGCGGGGCGGGCCGGTTTATAATCCTCTTTGGAGAGGGAGGAAGAGAATTGCCCGAAACAGTTGAGACCTTGAATCGAATGGACGCAAAGGAGAGACTGAAGACGCTGCTGCGTTATCTTCCCTATCTGTTGCGCTTGATTTACCGCCTTCTGCGGGATCCGCGTGTCTCTGCCGCCGACAAAGCCTTGCTGGCGGCTGTTATGGTTTACGTGATCAATCCTTTTGATTTGATTCCAGACGCCATCCCCTTTCTTGGGCAGGTCGACGATATTTATCTCATTTCCATTACCGTGCTGCGGATGTTGAATCGAACCGATCCGGCGATCCTGAGCGAGCACTGGGGGAGGGATGAGGATATCGTTGGCTTGGTTGAAGAGCTCGCGGAACTTTCCGTATTCTTCCTTCCGCGAAAGCTTCGTTCGTTCCTGGTTGGAAAAGTTGAATGGTGGGGGAGAGCAAAACCAGTCTGATCGCGCAATCGTTGGGTGGCAGGTGGCGCGATGTTAAGGGTCCTTTGTCCGTCGTCCGTGGTCAGTTGTCCGTAGCGGTCAGTTATCAGCGATCAGCTCTCAGCCGTCAGCTTTCAGTTATGAGTCGTTGTTATTCGCCAGCTTTAGGTTAATACTTGCCAACACCCGACGGTTAATGGCTGAGAGCTGAGAACTGCCAGCTGCTGACGCTGAGAGCCAGCTGACAGCTGATACCTGAGAGCTGACAGTTGATAGCTGAAAGCTAAGAACCACGGACAACTGACCACGGACAGTCTCAAACCTTGACTGTATTTACCAGCCGATTTACTTCTTCGGTGGGACCACCTGATCCTTCAGAGCCTTGGCGACTCGGAATTTGCACACTGTTTTGGCTGGGATCCTAATCGCCTCGCCGGTCGCGGGATTACGGCCCATGCGCGCCTTTCGGTTGGCTTTCACCAGGATTCCGAAGCCGGGCAGCACGAATTTCCCGACCTTCTTTGCCTGGCCCACCGCCAGTTCTTGCAGGCTGTCCAGGAATGCTGCGGCTTGCTTTTTTGACACTTCGTTCTTTTCCGCCAGCGCGGCGACGATCTGTGATTTGGTCATTGTTTTTGCTGATGCCATCGGTATTCTCCCTGTTAGGCTGTTAAGTACGATTGAACCGCAGTCAAGGCGCAAATATATTCGATTGCATGGGCGATGTCACTTTGATTTTAACTTGGTTGCTTCTTTGCCCGCGTTGTATTTTTCCATCTCCACTTTGATGGCGTCCAGCTCTCCCTGGTACTTCTTGATGATTTCCCGATTGTGGCGGACGTATTCGGGAACCTCAGAGTTCTTCTCCATCTCGCCCTGCTGCTTTTTGAGAGCGTCAAGGCTCTGTTGCCACATCTGTTTTTCTTCAGGGGTCTTTGCCTTGGCGAGCTGCTCTTCGTAGTATCGGCGGGACTGTTCGACCGATTTTGTGGCGGCCTGCTGGAAGCCTTCCGTCATGGCATTCAGGCTGGCCTCCAGCACCTGGCCTTTGACCCATTGGTATTCAGCAGTGTTGTAGCCCAGTTCCTTGGCGGCGCGTATATCGGCCGTAAGGAACTTTCCGACATCGCTTAAGGCGTTCAAAGTATCCATAAGGCCGGCCTTTTCTTTCTTTGCCTTAAGCTCTTCCGATTTGGCTTCCAGCCGGCTGGCCGCATTCTTGGCAATTTCCACTTCCCGTTTGCGCACGGCCATGTATATCTGCATCTGTTTCTCGGTGATCTTCTTGTCTGCCGGAGGATCGTACTTGTCCTCGGCGGCCTGCTTGAGCACTTCGGTGGTGCTCTCCTTTTCCATGTTTTTGCTTCTACACGCAGCCGACAACAAACACGATGCCAGAATCATAATTAAGATGAGAAGTCTCTTCATGAAATCCTCCGAAATGAGGTTAAGCCCGAACCAGTGAAGGTTCTACCAAAAGCAAATAGGAACGTATCGCAGCCTGCATCAGCTTCTGGTCAAGACGAGGGCACGAGATTCCGGTAGAGCGGAGCAAGTTCCGGGTGTTGGAATCATCGAACACGGGTTCTCCGCTCAAGTACATCGCATAGTATGAGAGTTTGCGGCTGAAGAGTTTTTCCACCGCGTTCATCGGTGTGCTCTGAAACTCGTGCCGGGCTACAAACTTCATCCCGGTGATTCCAATAGTCTTGCACAGCGTCTCGAGCCAGACACGATTCACCGTGGGCGCCGGATTAACGATATGGAACGTCTTTCCGACACTTTCGCGCCGCCGGCCAATGCTATGCATCGCGTCGATCACGTAGTCGACCGGCACCATGTTCAAGGTCTGTGTCGCTATGCCAACAATACGCAATGGAAGTTCCACCAGCCCGTCCAGTTTGGTGGTAAGGGGCAATCGTTGAAGCGTCGCGACAATTCCTCGCACGAAGGCATAGACGCCATGGAAATGCGTGATTCGCCCGTCCCGAGAGCTCCCAACTACAATGCTCGGCCGGTAAATAGAGCAGTCAATCCCCCGGTGTCTTTCAAACTCTTTTATCATTAACTCCGCCAGGCATTTGGATTCTTCGTAAGGGTTCTTGAAGTCCTGACCTACGAAGGTCTCATCTTCTCTAACAATGTCCTGGCGTGTTCCCGCAATATAAGCCGTGCTGACAAAATGCAGGCGCCGGCTTGGTGTCTGTTCTGCCAGTCTCAAGACGTTGCAGGCGCCGGCCAGATTGGTGCGAAAGGTTTCTTCTCTATCTTCTTGCGCAAAGGAAAGAGAGGCAGCGCAGTGCCAGATTTCCGAGGAGTGCCGCAGCCGTTGATAATCGGCGCCGCGCAATCCAAACTGTGGCAGCGACACATCACCGTAGGTAATTTCCACCTGCTGCAGCGCTTGCCGCACCCGTGCCGGGTCGTCGACAAGTTTTGAGAGAATCTCGGCAATCCTGTCTTCGCCCGGACGGGGTCCGCTTCGCAGCAGCAACTTTAAGGGGCGGCCTTCGTCAATCAGCCTCCATGCCAGATGGCTTCCCAAAAAGCCGGTCGCCCCAGTGAGAAAAATCTTCTCGCGCATCATCCTCCTCTTTACCCGCTTGGCGCCCTTGCGCCTTTGCGTCTTTGCGTTATCAGTCCGGCGATGCTTTCCAGCCCGGTCGCGATTCGATGCGCTGCGCCCGGGTTGTGGAAAGCCCGAATATTGCTGCGCATCCGGCGCAACCGCCGCGGTTCTTCGAGCAGCGCCTCCACGAGTCTGACGATCTGGGTTTTTTCTTCAATCCAGAAGCCGAATTCGCGCGCGCGGATCCACTCCGCAATACCGCGCTCCTGAGGCATAATGGGAGTAACCGCATTGACTGCAACGGGAAGGCCTGCGGCAAAAGCTTCAAACATGGTCAAAGCTCCCGGCTTGCTCACCATCAAGTCGGAGAGCTGCATTAGCTCATGCATTCGTTCCGTCCTTGCAATCAGCAGCGTGCGCATCCGGCCCGCCGGATTCGCGCTTCGTATCTCTTCATCGGATTCAAGGCCATGCAGGTAGATCAATTGAATAGGAAGATCGCAGCGGCCGATCCGGCGGTAAAAATCGACAAACTGTCTGTTTCCTATCCAGCCGGCGTTGAAGAACAACGTGAAGCGATTCGGCTCCAGTCCGTACCGCAGCCGCAGCGCGTCGATGGGCTCTGTAGGAGCCTCAAAGCACGAGCGGATCGGCATTCCAGTGACTTCGATCTTCTCGACGGCAATGCCTAGCGCACGCAATTTTTGCCGAGCTGCCTCAGTGGCAACAAAGTAGTGATCCACGTCGGTGCAGCTCCATCCCTTCCAGAAATCCGGTCCCGGATCGGTGACTACGCATGCGACGGGAATCTGCGGTCGGGTTTCCTTGCAGAGCCGCGCAAAGAAATGATTGGTCATCGGATGAAGGGAGACCACGACATCAGGCCTGTACTCGGCTAGCAGCCTGCGTCCCCAGTTTCGTAAAAAACGGAAGTGGGCCGGCCATTCGTTGGGTCGCAGGCGGTTGATCGTGTGATAATACCAATCCATGCGTGCCGGCTGGCGGCGCAACATCCAATTGTAAGTTCCGCAAATATATCGGTAAAAGGCGCCGGCCCGCTCGATAGGGTGGCTAAGATTGATGCGGCACTGCCCTGACTGCAGCGCCTCAGCTACGGCAGCGGCAGCCGCATTGTGACCGTTTCCGGTATGGGCGGTGAGCAGCAGGAAGCTTCTGGCGCCGCAATCTTCTGGCATAAAAAGTTGAAATAGTAGCAGAAAAAGGTTCTGGGCGGCACAAAAGTTCGGCTTACAACTCGAATTCGGAGTTTTTCCGGGACGCAGCCTTGACATTTCTTCAAGAATCCTTAAGATCTGATTCCTTTCGAGAAGGAGAATCCACAGCAGTGGCAGAGAAGATCAGCAAAACCTCCCGTGCCGGCCTGGGTGATAAGGCCGCCCACAGCGCTAAATCTTGCCCCAAGTGCGGTACTGTTATGGTCGCTACCCGCGTTATTAAGATGCCCAATCGTCCTGGTGGCATGTACTGGATTTGCCCAAAAGACGATTATCGGGAAAAGATCTAAATAAAAAAGTCGAAGGTCGAAAGTCTTCTCACCGTCGCGCTGCTCCTTTCTTCTTCCGTTTTGCCGGTTTTGAGATCAATGCTTTAAACGGAGGCGGCACTTTCCACGAAACGTAACTTTCCTGGAGCGCGTGAAATCCCAGGCAGGGAACAGCGTTATACAAACTGGCACGCTCGTGCTCGGGCATCTCACGCCGATCCAGCAGTTCTTCGGCCATGTTGTAAGCGGCGTCAGCTTCTTCTTCTGTTGCGCCTCGATGCAAGGCCAATGGATGCGGCGAGTCCTCCTCGACCTGCACGCGATGATCGGAGATAAAAATCCGGATTCGTTTGTCAGCTCCCTTCCACTCCAGCTCTCCGCGATTTAGAGAATGATAGAGCGCCACAATGCAAATGGCATGCAGCAGAAAGGATTGCTCGGCCGGCGAGAGCGCGTACTCGTCGGACAGAGTATCCAGCATCTTCCAGGCAGTACGGAGCTGGTCGGCGTTGATGGCGTAGTCCATAATGAATTGCGGATTGCGAATTTCGGATTGCGGATTTGTTTCAGTTTTTGTCAGTGGACCGCAGTCGGACGATTCTCTTTGGATGGCAACCGACAACTGGTAGTAGACAACCAAGTCCAATCGGAAATCCGCAATCCACAATCCACAATCCGCAATCGTATCACTCCCAAAAGTTCAACAGCGTCTCCCTTAAATCAAATCCAAAGGCGCGCTCCGAGATGACAATAATGGGAGGGCCTTGCAATCTCTTGTACACGGAGCGATTCAACTGAACGTATGTCTTTTTCACCAGCGCAGCAAATTCATCGACGCTGTATCGATCGTACACACTCCCTCCATGACTATCAGGCGGGAAGCGAGCCGCGTCCAGGGCGTGCTGTTCGAACATCTGAACCAGTTCCCCGGCCGTCCGCCGCTTTTCAATGAACTCGCCAATCAGCGGGCTGACGACGGCGTAGTCGAACGGATCGACTTGACCGGCAGCAAGCTCGGCGCTGGGAGCTATGGTAAATGCTGCTTCGGGAATGATCGCCGGGTCATGAGACTGGTTGACGTAGCGAGCCAGGCGATAGACATCCAGCTTGGAAAGATCGCCGATGACCGACAGGCCTCCGCACATGTCTCCGTAAAGCGTGCTGTAACCGAGAGCGATTTCTGTTTCGTTTCCATTGCTCAGTAGAAGCTCGCGGCGGTCGTTAGATCGGGCCATCAGCAGGATTCCTCGAACGCGGGCCTGAATATTTTCCACGCTAACACACTGGCCGAAATCGCCCAGACTGCGGCGGTAGGTTTCAACGATCCGATCGACGATCTCCTGAATCGGCATGACGGTGTGTTCGATTGCGAGATTCCGTGCCACAGTTCGCGCGATCTCCTGGGTGTTGGCGGAGCTGTGCTTGCTCGGCATACTGATGGCCGCCACTTTTTCTTTCCCCATGGCGTCGACGGCAATGCATGTTCCCAGCGCTGAATCGATTCCGCCCGACAAGCTCTGCAAAATGCCGGTGAAAATGCCGAGCTTTTGATAGTAGTCGCGCACCGCCATACAGAGAGCTGCGTATATCTCGCCTTCGCGGTGAAAGCAGGGCTCTTGCATCGGGCTGCCGGAACCATCTTCTACGTTCAGCGTCGCCACACCGAGCTCTTCTTCGAACTGGCGGCACATCTGGATCATTCGGCCTTGCGAATCGACCGCGAAGCTGCCGCCGTCGAATGGAATTACGTTTTTTCCGTTGTCGCCGACGCCCACCGTGTTTATGTAAGCGATGGGGACGCCATGCCGGCGCACCTGCTTCAGCACCAGCTCGCGCCGCCGAAATATCTTGCCGTCCCGCTGGCCCGGCGAGGCGCAAACGTAGGGCGAAGCATTGATGCAAACGATCACCTGGCTGCCGTGCTCGACCAGTTGCTGTGTAGGCTTGATGGGGTAATTTTCTTCCCAGAGATCTTCGCAGATCTCCACGCCGACTTTGATGCGCCGGTTCTCTATAGTCAACTCAAACGGCGGCGCCGGCCTCCCGGGGCAAAAATAACGGCGGTCTTCAAAGTAGCGGTAGTTGGGGAGCAGCGTCTTGTGCGCGATCTGAATACATTGTCCGTTTTGGCAAATGGCAGCGGCGTTGTATCGCACCCAACTTTCATCCGGCCCCAGCGCCTCTGTGTCGAAATCCAGGAAGCCGGTGATAATGGTGATTTTTCTGCTGGCCGGAGCGACCTGCTCCATTACCGCTTGTTTGTTTTCGGCCAGGAAACGGCGATTCATCATCAGCTTTTCATCCAGGCAGTAGCCCGGGACTGCCATTTCAGGAAAAGCAATCAGATGGCACCCTTTTGCGGCAGCTTCTTTCGCAAAGCGCAGAATTTTTTCGACATTTCCTTGAATATCGCCTGTTTTAGGATTGATTTGTCCTAATGCCAATCGCAGTTCCATCTGTTTAACACTGCCAGAAATCGACCCGCCACGGCAACACCCAATGACAATGGATTGACAATGATGAAGTTTGGGACAGGAAAAGGGCAAACACGGATTAAGCTGAATTGTGGCGCAGTTAGAAATATATGGCCTAAATTGACCAATTTTTATATGGATTCAAAATCACTTCAATTCTTTACCCATTCTATGTAGAATTACCGGGACATCTAAGACCTTAGCCTCGGGGTGAACATTAAAGCTATGAATAGAAAAGCGATAGTTCTTACCGCAGGGGTTCTAGCAGCTGCATCCGCCCTTGTCCTTTGTCCCACTTTTGTGACGAAAGGGTATTCCCAGGACGACACTTACGCCGATTGCACCTATTATCCCGCCCACAAAGAGTTGTTCCTTTCCAATGACGCACGCCGAGATCGGGAGATCAGACGCGTGGCATTAGGTCTGAAGCGGTTTTCCGGGGCGCCTGTGAAGACGGCGGAAATGCAGCCTCGTGGTTTCATCGATTGGGCGATTCTGGCGAAGATGAAGAACGACGCGGTGAATCCGGCGCCCCTGGCTTCGGATGAAGAGTTCCTCCGGCGCGTTTATATGGATGTGACCGGCCGCATTCCGTCTGCCGACGATGTGCGCGCTTTCCTTGCCGACAGCAGCGCTGACAAACGCGACAAACTGATAGATAGACTCCTGGATACTCCGGAATATGTCGACCGCTGGGCGAATTTTTTTGGCGACCTTCTGCAAGTAGTCAATACTTCCACACAAACGAACTTGTACGGCCAGGGCCGCAATGCTTGGTACGACTACATCAAGAAATCGCTGGCCGAAGATAAACCGTACAGCGAGTTTGTGACCGAGATGATTACGGCCACCACCACCGACAAGTACACCAGTTTTGAGAATGGTCCGTCCAATTTTATCGTGCGCTGGCGGCAGGGCAATGGCCCGGTTCAAGACACCTATGACAACTTGGCGGAAGCGGTGGGCCGCGCCTTTCTGGGGTTGAATATCAATTGCATCTCCTGTCACGACGGCGGGGGTCACACCAACAGCATCAATCTCTTTCTCACCTCAGAGACTCGACGTGACTTCTGGGAGATGGCGGCTTACTTCTCCAAGATTCAGGCAATCAACCAGGAACGGCTTTACGACGCGGCCAATCCCAACAACACCAATTTGTACCGCTGGAAAATCATAGAAAATGCCACGCGCGAGTACACGCTCAACACAAACAATGGCAACAAGCAGCCTCGGGTCGGGACCAAGCCGAATGAGACTGTAAAACCAGTCTTTCTTCTGAGCGGCGAAGCGCCGGCGATGGGAGAATCCTACCGCGTGGCGTTGGCACGCCAGGTGACCGGCAACAGGCAGTTCGCCCGGGCGACAGCCAATTACATCTGGAAGGAATTGTTCGGGCTGGGCATCGTAGAGCCGGCGGATAATTTCGACTTAATGCGGATCTCAAGCAAGAGCACCTTACCGGAGGGGTGGACACTGCAGGCGACACATCCGGAACTGCTCGAGGCGCTTGCCGATCATTTCATCAACAGTGATTATGATCTGAAGGATTTGATTTCGACGATCATGAGGTCGGCAACCTATCAGCTTTCCTCGCGCTACGATGGCGAGTGGTCCGACACTTATATCCCTTATTTTGCCCGCAAGTTCCCGAGGCGTCTGAAGGCAGAAGAACTGCATGACGCGATCGTAAAAGCGACCGGCATCCCGCCCAATCCCCCGTTCACGGTCCAATACATAACCGTTGCTCCACCCGTTCCTCCAGCCACGCAGAACGTAGCGAGCTTCCGGAACGAGACGATCTACTGGGGAATGCAGCTTCCGGACTCGACCTTAAATCGGGGCTCAGCCTCCGGAGCGTTCATGGACACGTTCCTGCGTGGCGACCGCGACGCTATCCCGCGTTCCAGCGAGTCATCGCTGACGCAGGAACTGAACATGTACAACAACACGTTTGTAACGTCGCGGGTGAAAAATACCACGATGACAATCGGCGGAACTCCATATGCCAGCACCGTATCATCGCTCTTAAAGAAGAATCTGGACCCCGGCGGTCTGGTCAATGAGCTCTACATGGTGACACTCTCTCGCAGGCCTTCGCCCACAGAGCAGGCCGCCGGCGTGGCTTACATCACCAGCAGCAAGAGGACGCTGGCCGCCGGGCTGGAAGATCTGCAGTTTGTTTTGTTGAACAAAGTGGATTTTATTTTTAATTATTGAGGCGGGACGGCAAAATGCGGATTGCGGATTTCGGATTGCGGATTAAGGAAATTCGAAAGTTGGTATTTCAATCCGCAATCCCCAATCCCCAATCCGCAATTCTAGCTGAGGTTTCTCTCTATGAAGCACAATAAGAACTGCTGTGACGGAAGTCATGCAAGAATGCCCCACCTGTTTGGACCGGGTTTCAGCCGGCGCCAATTCTTTCGAATCGCGGGCAGCGCCGTCACGGGTTACTACTTCACGCGCGTCACAAGGCCGATTGACATTCTGGCCCAGTCGAAAGCTGACACCATCGGATCGGCCAAGAATTGCATTTTCATTTTCCTGGGCGGGGCTCCGAGCCATATCGACACCTTCGACTTCAAGCAGACCGAAAGCACTCCGCAAGACTTCCAGCCCGAGACCTATAACGGGATCACCATTGCGCGCAAGCTATTCCCCATGGTGTCCGACCAACTGGACCGGATCACCATCGTCCGTTCCATGCTGGCAAAGGCGGCTGTCCATCAGTTGGCGCAGGTGTGGTCTCAGATCGGGCGCAATCCGACCGGTCCATTGGGCAACATCAGCCCGCATATAGGCGCGGTCGTTGCGTTGGAGATGGATTCTCGTCGAAACAAGAGCGACGTCCTTCCTGGATTTGTGGCGCTGAACTCAAACGGAATTCCCGGCGGCGGATACTTTCCGACCCGTTATGCTCCTTTCTTTGTAGCGGCCAACCCGAACGGAGTCGCCGCCCTCATTCATCCGGATGGGATAAACCGTTTTAACGATCGCTACGCTCTTTTGCAGCAACTCGACAACCCGCTGCGCCTGGATCCTTCTCCCCTCGGCAAAGTGGCCGAAGATCTGGATGACTTCAGCCAGTCGGCGATCACGTTGATGAAGAGCAGCGACGTCGGGGACTTGTTCAAGTTCGCCACCACCGAGCGGACCCGATTTGGCAACACCGGATTTGGTGATGCCTGCATTGTCGCGCGCAATCTGTTGAAAGCAAACCGCGGCACGCGTTTTGTCGCGCTCTCGCTGGGCGGCTGGGACATGCACCAGAACATTTACGCCGCCAACAATATTTATGCCAATTCGGCAAGATTAGATAACGGCCTGGGCAACTTGATCAAAGACCTAAAGGGTATTCAGTCACCGGAGACCCCTGGCAAGAGCCTGCTGGACGACACTCTAATCGTCATGCAGGGAGAATTTGGACGCACCGTTGGCAGAGTGACCGGCAATGGTGGACGCGACCACTATTTGCGGCAGTTTGTGCTGTTTGCCGGCGCCAATACCAGATCCTATGGTGTTGTGGGTCAGACCGACGCCGTGGGAAGCGCCAACCGTCCGGTCGACTACGGCTGGAAGAACAGCCGCGACATCCGCAATGAGGACATCGTCGCGACGATTTATTCGACCCTGGGCATCGATTGGACCACCGTTCGCTACGATGACCCGATCAAGAGAGGTTTTGAGTACGTTCCCGGCGCTGCCCGCGGTACTTACGAGCCGGTCAACGAGATTTTCGACCTGAGCGTCGGACCGCGCCGCAACCGTCGTGTGGTCTAGCCAGTCGGCTGTAGGCAGTCGGCAGGAGGCAGTCGGCAGTAGGCAGTCGGCAGTAAGCAGTCGGCAGTAAGCAGTAAGCAGCAGTCGGCAGTAGGCAGTCGGCAGGCAAGAAGCGCCATTCGTCATTCGTCATTCGTCATTCATCACTCGTTATTCGTAGTTATTCGTCACTCGTCATTGCTCGTTAGTTCCCAATTGACCAAGGGTGTGAAGGACGAATGACCAATGGCGCTTTTTCCCTGCCTACTGCTGACTGCCTACTGCCTTCTGCCTTCT
>DASYPF010000458.1:0-3359 GCA_036006905.1 Acidobacteriota bacterium | reverse complement strand
GTCCGAAACGAGAACAATCTCATCCACGAACCCGGCTTGTTTTTTCAGGATCGGTACTATGTTGTCGTTGATTGTGCTGGAGAGTTCTCGTGCCTTGCCTTGTTTGCTGATCAATTCAACTACGCGTGTAAACATGATGCGCTCCTTTCGTTCGGCTAGAGGGTGAAAGGAACCCGCCGCTGGCGCGACGACGGAATGACTTGGTGCGTGAGTGAAGCTACGGTACGCCCCGCCGAGAGTAGGGTCATTTGCCCAGAAATGGTGCAGCGTCCGAGGCCGCGTCTTCAGGCGCTCTTTTTGGAAGTGATCGCCGAGAAAGCCGGGCACGCAAACGTTCTTTGCAGCTATTGGTCCGTTCCGCAAGGTGGGGAGCCATATTAGAAATCAAAGTCGCCGTCGATGCGAAAGAGTCGGCCGATTGAGTTGTAAAAATTGCCGTAGTTCGGCGAGGCGTTGTACTGCTGGACATCGCGGGGGTTAAATCGGTTGAGCACGTTCAACAAGCTCAAGCCGGCACGGAACTGGAAGCGCCTGCCGTGAAACTTGAAATCGAATGGGTATTGGATTTTGGTGTCCAGGCTGAAAAAGGTAGGAAATCGCCCAGCCTGATTTCGCCGGCCGATGTAGTTCCAGTTTTGGTCCAGCCTGGAGAATGGGAAGCCGGTGTGAATGTCGAGTACGGGAATGAAGTCCAGCTTGTGCGGCAGCCCGATGACTCCCCAGATCAATCCGCGGTTCGGCGCATCCGACGAAAGTATGCCGAACTGGTTGGGTCGGATGAGCGGGTAAGGAAAGTTTCCGAAGAACTGGTTGTATTCGTTCAACTCGCCACGAGCGTTGGAACGTAGATAGCTACCATAAATTGTGCTGCGCTCGCTGGCCCGCCAACGCAGCATCCAGAGGAATTCACGGTAGGTTTGTCGGCCGGAGTTAAGGAGGAGTAGCTGGGCCCCTCCGCCCGCGGCCTGCAATGGATCGATGTAAAACTCCCGGAATACCTTCCGGCCTTCGTACCCAAACCGGAAGAGCAGGTCGCGCCGCAGTTCCCGGTCGAATTGCAGCGTCCACCCGAGACTGTAGGGGACGCGCAGGCGATGATCCGGCGTGGCCACGACATGATTGAATGTCTGGGGACCGCCCACCACTGTGATTCCATCACTGCCATAGCTCGTGACCGTCTGCGCAGGAAAGTTAGGGAAGATCGCGACGTTCACCGGAATCTTGTCGAAAAACACACCGAAACCACCACGGATGGCTGTGCGATTGTCGCGCGTGGGCGCAAACACAAAGCCGATACGTGGAGCAATATTCAGGGATTCCGCAGCGAGGCTGTCGCTATCAACGCGCACGCCCAGGTCTAGCGTAAATCGTGGTTTGACCAGCCAACTGTCCTGCACGAAGAAGGCCAAGTCGTTCTTTCTTATCTGGGAGGCGAGCGGAATACCGTAGACAATCTTGCTGCTCAGTGTGTGATCTTCGCGCAGAACCGTCACCGGAAGATTGGCGACTCCTCCGTCATAGGTGGAACGCGCATAGGAATATCCAAAAGCCAGCAAGTGTCGTCCTGCGGACTGAAACGGCCACAAGTGGAGAGTCTGCGCCCAATGGTACAGACGTGTGCGTCGATACTGCTGCTCGAAGAACGTGCCGGAGTTCTGTTCGGGAAAGAGCACCATTTCCCCAGCGTCCGTGTTGGCCGGAAAAACATGGGCGTCGAATCGTTTGGCGGAGAACATAGATTGGACAAAACCACCCCGATCCAGGATCCAGCGGTCCGTGGCCGATGAAAAAAAACCTCGCTGGTGGTGGTCGGCGGTGACTGGCTGAGGGTTGAACGTATCGATGTTGGCGAAGTCCGTATCGCGCGGATCAACCGTGAGCAAGGCGGTAAACTGATGGTTGGGACTGGGGTTCCAATCGAGCTGCGTGTAAGTGGTGACGCTTTCTTCAACGCGAGCGTTATTCGGGTCTGGAAGTGAAGGGACTCGGATGGTGTCGTAGCCGTAAGCCAGGGACTGGAACAGGTAGAGCTTTCCGCGCTTGAGTGGACCGGCAAAGGTCAAGTGCGGCGACGCATCCTCCACTCCATGAGTGTGGTAGTTAATCCAGCGAAGACGAGGAACGGGATCTTCGAATAACCATTTCCACTCGTCCGTGCCACCGCGGGTGTTGACGTCCACTACGCCACTGGCAAACCGGCCGTACTCGGCAGAGAAGGGGTTGGAGAGCACCCGCACAGACTGCACGGCCACGGCGGGTAGCCGAAGCGCGGGCTGGCCGGTGAAGGGGTCGGCCACGCTCGCGGTATTGACCAGAGTGTTCGTCTGGTTGGTCCGTCCGCCCTTGATGCGAATGAGCCCGTCTGGCCCGCGCACGACGCCCGGGAGAAGGGGCAATGCATCCTGGAAGTCCTGGCTCAGCCGCACAGCAGACTTCAGCAGATCAGCGGTGAGTGTGGGGCTGCCGCCCGAACTCGAAGAGAGATCCACTCCCGACGGCTCAGCAGTGACGTTCACCGTCACGATCTGCTTTTTCGGCGCGAGCCGAAAGTCCAGGGGGGATGGGTCGCTGTCTCCGATCGTAAGCCGCTTCACGATCTCCTCAAACCCGACCAGGGCAACTGAGACTTCATATTCGCCAGGCAGGACGCCGATGAAAATGTAGGCACCTACCTCGCTGGAAACGGTGGAGACTTCGCTAAGGGTGTCCAGATTCTTGAGGGTAACGCGCGCGTTGGGCCAAAGCGTCTGTATGTGATCCGCTCCCACCGTGAAGATAACGCCCTTGACCTTAACAGTCTTCGCGGGCAGAGCCGGTGCAAATAGCAACGTGAGCAGCAGCGCCACACAAAGCTGGCAAGAATGCGCATTCAGACCCAGGGGCGCGCGTCGGCTCTTTGGGCGCATTGCAGACCCTCGGCACGATTCACTTGATCAGGCTTTAGTTTAACAACCTTTACTCGCGGCAGTTCACTCTGCGACCTCGGAAATCACAGGAGACTGTCACAGTGACGGTTTATAGGGGTGCGCGCATAGTTGACCCTGTCTCCACTTCGTCACTTGTGACTCTACTTCTCGCTCGTATCACATTTCGTGGAGAGCACCTGGAGTTTGCCCTCCGGTACAGCCGATCTCATGGCCATTCCCGCGTCGCGTGAATCTGGGTGAAGTTGGCAACGCTTCAGGGTAATTGTCGAAACCAGGCGATTACACTCATCCTATGAGAGAGGATGTCAAGCGAAAACACTTCTCCACTCCTCTCCGTGAGACCTCGATCGGTGCTTGCATCCAGGCCCCTTCTTCTTCGTGGAGAGGATTTTGGTTTTAACGCCTGGAGCGCCACAGAGTACGACAGGGATA
>DASYPF010000457.1:0-7360 GCA_036006905.1 Acidobacteriota bacterium | reverse complement strand
GTGTCCCCAGTGTTCCCCGTGGTTCAGTCTTTCTCTCGAACTGGAAAAACCATGAACAAAATTCAACGTCGGGCTAGGCGCTAAACAGCAACTTTTTCAGCTTCGAGTCTTCTTCCGACATGATCGTTTCCGCACGGTCCGGACCGGTGGAAACAATTGAGATATTCGTTTGAATCAACTGCGAAAGGCGCTCCAGATAACTGCGCGCCATTGGGGGTAGTTTGGAATAGCGGGTGATGGCGCTGGTGTCACACATCCATCCCGGATGCGTCTCATAAGTGGGCTGGCAACACTCCAGCGTCTCTATATCGGTGGGAAAGCTATCGAGCTCTCTGCCGCTGATACTGTAACGGGTACAGATCCGGATCTCTTCAAGTTCATCCAACACATCCAGCTTCGTGATGACTAACGTATCTACGTTGTTGATTAGAGACGAGTAACGAACCACTACAGCGTCAAACCAACCGCAACGGCGCGGTCTCCCGGTGGAAGATCCAAATTCCTGTCCTCTATTTCGAATCCGCTCTCCGATGGAATTGCCCAGCTCTGTAGGGAACGGTCCTGCCCCCACCCGCGTAGTGTACGCCTTGGCGATCCCGACGACGCCATGTATTGACGTCGGACCGACGCCCGTGCCCGTGCACGCTCCTCCCGCAGTTGCGTTCGAGGCGGTGACGTACGGATAAGTGCCGTGATCGACGTCCAACAGAGTTCCCTGGGCGCCCTCAAAGAGCACTCTCTTACCCTGTTTGATCTGTCGGTTCAAGTACTCAGCAGTATCGGTGATGTAAGGCTTGATCTTTTCACACAAGGCGCGATACTCGCGGGAAGTTTGTTCTGCGTCCAGCGGCACCTGGCCGTAGAATTTCTGCAAGACCGAGTTTTTCAGTTTAACGTTTTCGCGAATTTTCGCGTCGAATACCTGTTCATTAAAAATATCGCCCAAACGTATGCCGCGGCGTCCCGCTTTGTCCTCATAGCAAGGACCAATACCCCGCGCAGTAGTTCCCAGCGCCCGATCCGCACGCGCCTGCTCTTCTCCTGCCTCCATCGCTCGGTGATAAGGCATGACCATATGAGCGCGATTGGAAATGAACAACCTATCCTCGACGGAAATCCCCACCTTACGCAGGGTCTCCATTTCTGTTAGCAGCGCCGGGGGGTCGACAACGACGCCATTTCCAATGACACACACTTTTCCAGGATGGAGAATGCCGGAGGGAATCAAATGCAGAATGTATTTCTGTCCCTGAATGATTACCGTATGTCCGGCATTGTGCCCCCCCTGATAGCGGGCAACAATGTCGAAGTTTTCACTGAACAGGTCGACTATCTTCCCTTTGCCTTCATCACCCCACTGGGTTCCGACAATGACAACGTTCATGTTTACAGTTTACAGGGGCAAGAATTACCCGTTAAATCCCTCCTGATACGGAAAGCCCGAGGGATTTACTCGGAACAGACTCGCAGCACAAACAGACGTAGCCTTACCGGTTGTACCATTCGGTTTTAAAGACCAATCCCCAAGGCAGGAGAGATTTTCACTGGTTATTCATGCCCTGCTCACTTGCCACTTGAAAGGTGTGCGTCAATCATTTTGGCGATGTTTTCTTTCGATGTCGCCCCTACGATCTGCTCCTTAATTACGCCGTCTTTGAAAAGCAAGAGTGTGGGGATGCCTTTAATATTGTATCTGGCGGAAGTTGCGTTATTCTCATCCACGTTCAGCTTGGTGATCTTTGCCCTCCCCTGATACTGTTCAGCGACAGCTTCGACGGTGGGCGCCAGCATCCGGCATGGCGCACACCAAGCTGCCCAAAAATCCACTAACACCGGTTTGTCCGATTTTAGAACCTCCTGCTCGAAGCTGGTATCGGTCACATCCAGAATGTTACCGCTCATTGATTCAAATCCTCCTTGGAATGTCGCGTCACTTTCAGCATGGCAAATTGTATGCTAGTACACCGCGATTGCGGATTTCGGATTGCGGATTGCGGATTTTGCCCCTGGGTCCGTCGTCCGTTGCCCGCTGATTCATTTCGCAAACAACCAAGTTCTGAATCCATAATCCGCCATCGAGTCGATCTGCAATCCGCAATCCGAAATCCGAAATCCGAAATCGCACTGTACTAGCATACAATCCCACCATGGCTCCCGCGAAGAAATCTCTCGGGCAAAACTTTTTGCGCGACCCAACAACTATATGCAAGATCATCGAGTTTGGTCGCATTCAACCTGGGGAGCCGGTCCTGGAAATAGGTCCCGGCCGAGGAGCTCTCACCTCTCCATTACTGAAGCTCACCGATGATCTGATCGCCATAGAGCTGGATGAAGACCTGATAGAAGCATCCCTTGCACCATTGTTTGAAAAATTTCCGCGGGCCCGGCTGATCAGGGGAGATATCCGCACTTTTGACCCGCACCAGGCGACAGGCTTCGGAAAACGAAAAGTGTTCGGCAACCTTCCTTACTATCTTGCGACGCACTTGATCCTGAAATTTGCGGAACCCCAGTGGAGGCCTTTCTTTTCGGAAATGATTTTGATGGTGCAGAAAGAAGTGGCTGAGAGGATCTGGGCCCAGCCCGCTTCCCGAGACTACGGCTATCTGTCCTGCATTTGCCAGCTCGCTTATCAGCTTGAGAAGGGATTCTTAGTGCGGCCCGGAGCATTTTCACCACGTCCAAAAGTGGACTCGGCGGTCATCCGGCTGGCGGTCCGAGACGACCGCCCTGCCAATCGCGAGCAGTGGCCGTTGCTCAAGGAAGTTCTGAAGCTTGCATTTGCACAACGACGCAAAACCATTCAGAACAGCCTCAAAGGCTCCCGCTTTGACATTCAGTTGCTGCGCCAGGCGGGAATTCCTCCAACTGTGAGGCCGGAAGAGCTTCCGGTTGAAAGTTATCTTCTTCTTGTGCAGGCCTACCAGCAGCAAAAGTCAGCAGGTCAACAAGTCGCAGGTCAACAGGTCGGCAGGTCAACAGGCCAGCAGGTCAACAGGTCGAAAGTCAAACGTCCGGAGCTGGAGGTCAAAAGGAGTAAAGATCAAAAGCAGGTCCGAGCCGGGGACTGAGGACTTGCTGACCTGTGGACCTGCTGACTTTCGACCTGCGACCTTCGACTTGGGGACTTGTTGACCTGCCGACCTTGGACTTTGGACCTTGGACTTTCGACCTTGGACCTTAGACTTTTGACTTTGGACCTTGGACTTCGGACTTACTTAATGACAACCCCATGCAAACACCCTATAATGCCGCACGGCAGACACATCGTTCGGCGGAGACGGAATATAGAGTAAACATTTGCAGGACCATCAAATACAGATCATTCCATTCGGCGGCTTAGGCGAGTTCGGTATGAACACGCTGTTGCTGAAGAGCGGCAATCAGGGTATCTTCATCGATGCCGGCATCATGTTTCCGGGCGACGATTTACTTGGCGTCGATTTTGTCGCCCCTGACTTCACTTATCTCTCCGATATTTCCCTCGACTTACTGGCAATCATCCTCACTCATGGGCACGAGGATCATATCGGCGGCCTTCCTTATCTGTTACCCCATCATTCGGCTCCTATTTACGGCACACCCTTAACGCTGGCACTGGTAGAGGGAAAGCTTCGAGAACATGGCTTGGCCGACCAAACGACGATGCATCGAGTGCATGGCCGGGAAAAACTCCAGCTCGGTCCGTTCTCGATTGAGTTCATTCATGTGACTCACTCGATCCCCGATTCGATGGCCCTGGCGATCGAAACGCCAGCCGGAGTGATCGTTCACACCGGCGATTTCAAGTTTGACCAGTCTCCCGTGGACAGGAAACTGACTGACTTTTCACGCCTCAACTATTACGGGGAACGTGGCGTTCGTATACTGCTTTCAGACAGCACCAACAGCGAGCGGGCCGGCTTCACTCCGTCGGAGTCTTCACTTTACCTTTCGCTGGAAAAAATCTTTCTTCGCGCCAAGAAAAAGGTCATCGCTTCATGTTTTGCTTCAAGCTTGCACCGGATTCAGGTTTTTGTTGATCTGGCTCACCGATTCGAGCGGAAAGTGGCACCGATCGGCCGAAGCATGACCAATGCCGTCAACATCGGAACCTCACTTGGATACTTGAAAGTCCCCGAGGACGTGATGATCAGCGCGACGGAAGTCAAGATGCTTCCTTCGGAAAGAGTGCTGGTCCTTTCTTCAGGAAGTCAGGGAGAGCCGATGTCAGCCCTTTCGCGCCTGGCGGTAGATGAATTTAGAGGGGTCTACCTGGAACCGGAGGACTTTGTCATTCTCTCTACGCGAGTGATTCCCGGGAACGAACGGCGCATCTCGAATATGGTCAATCACCTTTCCAAGCGGGGAGCCGTCGTACTCGACGAGCATATGGAGCGGGTGCACGTCTCAGGCCATGCCAGCCAGGAGGAACTCAAGCTGATGATCAGCATGATCCGCCCGCAGTTCTTTGTGCCGCTTCACGGCGAGTATCGACAATTGAAGTTCCATGCCGATATTGCGCGCGAGGTCGGCCTGAATGAATCTCAGATCCGCATCCTGGAAGATGGAGATTGTCTCGGTGTGACGCCTTCAGAGACGGTGTATGAGGGAAAGCTTCCGATTGGGAGGCGTTTTATCGATGAAGAAATGGCTGAAGAGATTCACGACATGGTATTGCGCGATCGCCGTTTCCTGTCCGAAGACGGATTTGTCGTCGCTATCGTCCGCATCGATCGTGGCACGGGGGAAACTCACGGACCTGCCGAAATCATCACTCGCGGCTTTATTCATCCGGAAGACTCAGAGCCATTTTTGGAAGAAACTCGGAGTTTGATTCACGATTTGGTAGCCCACACGCCCATCGAAGAAAAGCAGGACGAAACCTTGTTTAAAGAACTGCTGCGAAAGTCTCTCAAAAAGTTTTTCTATAAACAGACCCAAAAGAGACCGCTCATCCTGCCTGTGATTCTGGAGGCTTAAACATCGTATGAGCAACGTACAAACATGGAAGAAACATAGATTCAATGAAATGCTGGGTATCGTGGCATGGTCGGCGTCGCTGCTTGTCTTTATTTGCCTTCTCACCTACGATGCATATGACCCCTCTTGGAATGTTACCGCGACAAGAGAGGTCTACCAGAATTCCGTAGGAAAGTTTGGGGCGCACGTAGCTGATACGCTCTTCCAATTCTTCGGGTATGCCGCCTTCCTCATCCCGCTTCCTTTGGTCGTGGTTGGCTACAAGAAAATTAGGTCCCGGGAAATTGAAGCCAATTACAGCCGCGCTATCGGCGTTTTCTTGATGTTGTTGACCACCGCGACAATCTTTGAATTCCTCGAACCCCACTGGCTTCGCATTGCCAACTTTAGCCCCGGCGGCACTCTGGGCATTTTCATGAAGCACCAGATGGTGAGCTATCTGAACGTGACAGGAAGCATCATTGTCGTGAGCACCGGGCTGGTTTTGAGTATTTTGCTTTCAACGACATTGTCGCTGTCGGCGCTCGCTGAGAGGATTGAAAATATCCGGTTTCCTCGCATTCCCTTCCGTGCCTGGCGCTCCTACTTGTCTCGGAACAAACAGGTTAGGATTAAGGTGGCAGACCCCGTTCTTCCGAAGCTCGCTTCGGCGAGTAAGGAGATGCGTCCAACGGCTCCCGTCAAGGAAAACGACCAGCGCGAAATCCAACGGGCGCTGGCAGCGCGTCACAGCGAAAGCGAGCCCTCTCTATCGCCGGTTATTTCAGCCAGTACTGTCACCGAGCTAAAGAAGCAGGAAAGGGTGATCCGCCCCGAGCGGAAAATGGAAGACTTCCAGCATCCGTCGCTCGATTTTTTGCACCCCCCGGATGAACGAACAACCGTCGCAGAGGCTGAGTTGTTGGAGCGCGCCGAGCAACTCACCCGCAAATGTCACGAATTCGACGTGCTCGGACAGGTAGAGCAAATTCACCCCGGCCCCGTAGTGACCACTTACGAATTCAAGCCCGAGGCGGGCATAAAGTACAGCCGGCTTACCAATCTAGTCGATGACCTCTGCCTGGCGCTGCGCGCTGAGTCAATTCGAATTGATCGCATTCCGGGGAAAAATACCGTCGGGATTGAAGTCCCCAATCACAGGCGGGAATCCATCTTCCTGCGGGAAATCATTGCATCGGACGTTTTCCACAAATCCAAGTCGCTGCTGACGCTGGCTCTGGGGAAATTGATACACGGCGAAACCTACATCAGCGATCTAAGAAAAATGCCCCATCTGCTGATCGCGGGTGCCACCGGCTCGGGCAAGAGCGTAGCGCTCAACTGCATGGTCTGCTCGATGCTTTACAAGGCTACTCCCAGCCAGGTGAAATTCATCTTGATCGATCCTAAACGGCTGGAGCTGGGAGTATACGAAGGGATTCCACACCTTCTCACTCCGATCGTAACCGACCCCAAACGCGCCGCTAACGCGCTCGGCTGGGCTGTCACCGAAATGGAAAACCGCTACAAGAGACTCGCCAGCCTGGGCGTGCGCAACATCGACCAGTACAACTCGATGGTGGAAAATGACGCGCTTGAGCTGATGGATGAAGAGGATGGTGAATGGTTGCCCTACATCATCGTGATCATCGACGAATTGGCCGACTTGATGATGATAGCAGCCAAAGAGGTAGAGGAATCAATTACGCGGCTGGCGCAAATGGCGCGTGCTGTTGGAATTCACTTGATACTGGCAACGCAACGCCCCAGCGTCGACGTTATCACCGGATTGATCAAAGCGAACTTCCCCAGCCGCATTTCCTTCCGTGTCTCTTCAAAGATTGACAGTCGCACAATCCTGGATACCAACGGCGCCGAACAACTGCTTGGCTTGGGCGACATGTTATTCTTGCCTCCAGGCACTTCCCGTTTAATACGAATTCACGGTCCCTATGTGAGCGAAAAGGAGATCCACAACGTCGTCTCTTTTCTCAAGAAGCAAGGTGACCCGCACTATCATGACGAAATCCTGGAAGATCGAGAACAGTCAGAATTAGATCCGGAAATCGGAGATGACTGGAATGATGATCTGTATGAAGAGGCTTCTCGTTTTGTCGTTGAGATCGGCAAAGCATCAACATCGGCACTGCAGCGTCGCTTCCGTATCGGTTACGGCCGTGCGGCGCGGCTGATCGACGTGATGGAGCGCGATGGAATCGTCGGCCCTGCCGACGGAAGTAAGCCTCGGGACATTTTGAAAGGACCAGAGTATTATCGTGAGATTGACGAGCGAAGCTAGCGTAGTCATCAGTCATCAGTCATCGGTCATCGGTCGTCGGTCATGAGGTCATCGGTCATCAGTCATCAGTCATCGGTCGTCGGTCATCAGTCATCAGTCATCAGTCATCGGTCATCAGTC
>DASYPF010000456.1:0-8135 GCA_036006905.1 Acidobacteriota bacterium | reverse complement strand
ACGGGTCCCGCCGGGGTAACAACGTCTGCCAGAGGAACGATTGGATCGCCAACTTACCCCGGCGGGACCCGTCGCTGGCGCTCCGGGCTCTGACGCTGGCGCCTTCTCCCCTGTCCCTTCTCCCTTCTCCTTTCACTCTTCTAGTGGCGCGCACCAGGCTCCTGATCGCTCTTTGCAAACAGCGTCCAAGGCAACCCTGGCATGTCGCGCAGGAATTTCACCTGCCAATTGTATTCTGGATGTGATGCCAGGAAAACTTGGGCGGCGAATTTCTCTCCGCATGGGTGACCCAGCGATGCCCAGAACTTGAGTTGGCCGGCCAAGGCGCCATCGGTCGCTTTGGCTTGAACGGTACCGCCCGGGTAAAACTTTCCCCATTCCCATTCCGGCGTGCCACGCGGATCACGGTCGACATGGCCGCACAACGTGTTGGCGCTTCCCTCCTCCTTGTTGCGAAATGTGTCATAGTGGTCCGCTTCCATTTTCTTCGCCGCCTCGACGTCGATTCTCCCTTTGTATTGCTTCATCAGTTGTTCCCAACGAGCGCGCCGGGCGTTGGGAGAGGTATACGCGGCTTTGCTGTCAAATGTCGTCTCCTGTTTGGCGAGTTTCGGATCGCTGGGGAAATTTGAACCCACAAAATACCCGTCCTTAGTGCGCCACAGGGGAGTATTTTTCAGCCCCAGCTCCAGTTGCGCAATTTCACCTGTCTTGTTGTCTCCCAGCAACCAGTCATTGGCATAAGCGCCGTTGTTTCCGTCGCGCATAGTTGCCACCCAATCATCAATGGAATTCGCGTACTGGATTGCCTTTCGCGCGCGCACAAACTCGGCGATGCCATTAGGATTGAAGCCTTGAAATTGCGTTATGGTCGTCTCCGTAACCAGGATACCGGCGTCAGAAACATAAAAGTCGTCTCCACTGTGGATGAATCCGGGCATGGAATCCATCAACACGCGGTGCCCTTTCTCAGGGACCAGATCCATAATCACGTTCCAGCGCTCTCCGGTGAGATAACTGGTCCAGTTGTTGTGCGCAATTACAATTCTGCCGTCCCGCGTCCACGATCCGGTGGCCACAAAGGCGCTGCAGTTTCCCGGCGCTTTGTTTTGAGCCGCTTGCGGATTCGCTTTCGATTCCAGCCAGGGGACGTAGTACCAGGGCAGTTCTTCGAAAGCGTTAATCGCTACGATGTCAGCGCGGTCTATTTTGGGTCCGATTTTGGCCGCCAGGCCGGCGACAATGCCATCCAATTCCTTTTGGTATTCGGCGGGAGTCTTGGACCAGAACAGCTTCATCCCGGCGTCTCTATAAAAACTCCAATTCTTTTTAGTGTCATGGTCCAGAAGCGCAGCCAGTGCTTCGCGCAGCTCGACGATCTCTTCTGCCAGAAGGTAGCCGTGTTGGTAACCTATCGTTTCAGGAGTTCCCTGCAGGTGGATGTAGATCCATCCGTTCTGGTCTTTACGGAAAGCACTCGACACCTTCCGCTCGTGCGTGTGTGTTCGCTGACCACACGCCACACTCAAGACTAAAAGAGACAGCCAACATAAATGTCCCCGGATTTTGATTCCTCGAAATAAGTGAGTTCGCTTCATTGGGGTCCCCCTTAGTGCTCCTATTCCTAAATACGATAACGTATTTTGAATGATTAGCGCAGGGGCAAGAAGCGCGCCGGCGAAAAGATGGAGAAGAAAGGCGAGAAGCTCGAGAAGGCGGGCGCAAAGAAAGTGCGCAAAGGCAAAAAGATGGAAAAGGCCGGCGAGAAGAAGGAGAAGCAAAACTAATCACCCAGATTTGGCGTCTGAGCGTTTCAACAAGAGCCGGGGAAGATCTCCTGGCTCTTGTTGTTTTGGCTGTCCAAAAAAGCCGGGCCGGCCTACCCGCATGCTGACGATTCAGCAATCGACCAGCTCATGCTCGCTTCTTTTTGTCTTTCATCCCACCCTTCTTCGTTTTGCTGTGCTTGGTAGTGCTCTTTTTCGCGTGTTTCTTCTTGGTGGTGTGTTTGACCGTCGACTTGGTCGGCGGCGGATTCTGCTCGGCAGGCGCCGCGGGTTTCTGCGCACTCACTCCGAGCATACTTAAGGCGAACACAGCCACTAGCAGAACAACAAATCTTTTCATTGGGTACCCTCCTCCACTTAGGTCGTGTGGTTTTCTTATACCATAGAATGCAAGGGCCCTGAGAACCCGTAGAAAAATCAGAACCGCGCCCGTCGGGGCGCACGCCGAGAATTTTTGTTAATGCTTCGGAGCCTACAAAGCAATCTGAACCGGCAATAACTTAGAAGAATTGCGGCGAATCTTGTTTGATTCTCCCCGCGCGCCCTGACGGGCGCGGTTCTGATTTTTCTACAGGTTTTCAGGGGTGATGAAAACTTTTTAATCAACAGAAGGCACTGCGAAAAGCATCAAAAGTTTACAGCACGGGCAGCCTTGCGCCCTTTCCAATTGTTACTTAGAGTGTTACTGTCCAGGTGAGAAAACAGAGTCGATATTTCAACACAGAGGTTTTGCACCCATGGAAGAAGCTGAAATTGGAGAGGTCGGCATAGACAAAGTGGGCGAACGTGCCGCGGAGGGCGTCAAGGAAGGAACATCTCAGGCTTCCTGGCTGCGTTGGCTGGCACTTTCCACTGCTCTGTTCGCGGTGCTTGCAGCCATCGCTTCCCTGCAATCCGGCCGCTTGGCAAACGAAGCGCTGCTAAGGATGAATGAAGCGACGCTCAAGCAGGCACAAGCCTCGGACCAATGGTCGTACTACCAGGCCAAAGGCATTAAAATGACTTCGCGACAGGTAGAGATGGATTTGCTGGTCAGTACTCGCGATTCGGCTAACCTGATTTCGGAAGTTCGCGACGAAGCGACACGATATAAGAGTGAGCAAGAAGAGATCCGAAAAGAAGCCGAAAAATTGGAAAGAGAGCAAAAGGGTCTTCAGGAGAAATCAACTGTGAATCTGGAGCACCATCATCTATTCGCCTACGTGGTCACTTTGCTGCAAGTGTCCATCGGGCTCTCTGCCGTGGCCGCCATCGTCGAGCGCCGCTCCATCTGGTACCTGGCGTTGCTGGCAGGAAGCGGAGGCATTGTTCTGTTGGCCCACGCGTTTTTGCAGTTGCATTAGAAAGAAATCGGACGATTCCTTGTGAGCGGCAGCGTTGACGACGGCGCCCACAGAGCCGCGACCGGAAGGAAGCGGCGCGCCGATGTAACACTTTGCGACTACACCAGCGCAGTTGCTGCAACAACGATGCGAGACGTTAGGATTTTGCGAGCATGATGACGATGACTCAATCTGGCGCGCCGCTCCCTTCCGGTCGCGGCTCTCTGAGCATACTGCTTTGCCTAATGATGGCGTTTTCGACTCTTCCCGCTGTGGACAACGGAAGCAGTGAGCTCCGTGTCATCTTCGACACCGACATGGGCAACGACGTCGATGACGCGCTAGCTCTCGCCATGCTCCACTCCCTTGAAAGCCGCGGAGAAGTGAAAATCCTGGCCGTGACCCTGACGAAAGACAACGCCTGGGCGGCGCCGTACGTAAATCTGGTCAATACTTTTTACGGGCGCGGCGATATTCCTGTCGGGGCAGTGCGAAATGGAAAGACACCAGAAGACAGCAAGATGATTCGCATGCCCGCCGAAGCGAAGCGGGAAGATGGGGCGCCCCTCTATCCCCGCCGCCTGCAGGACGGCAGACATGCTCCGGAGGCGACCACTCTGCTGCGCCAAATCTTGGTCGCGGAACAAGACGGAGCCGTCACGATTATCCAAGTGGGATTTAGCACCAATCTGGCGCGGCTCCTCGGTACGCCGGGCGACGCCACCAGTATGCTATCCGGACAAGAACTGGTGGCGCGCAAAGTACGCGCATTGTTCGTAATGGCGGGAAATTTCGCCGACGACAAAGCGGAGTACAACATCAAAACAGATCTTCGGTCAGCACAAAAACTTTTCAACCAGTGGCCCACTCCCATTGTGGCGAGCGGTTTCGAAGTAGGAAATTCCATCATCTATCCGGCGCGCAGCATCGAAAATGACTTCAAATACACAGCGCACCATCCGATCGTCGATGCCTATCGCGCTTACATGAAGATGCCCTATAACCGGCCAACCTGGGACCTCACGGCCGTTCTGGCGGCGGTCCGCCCCGACCGTGAGT
Source organism: Acidobacteriota bacterium (assembly GCA_036006905.1). Lineage (GTDB taxonomy): Bacteria > Acidobacteriota > UBA6911 > JACQSX01 > JACQSX01 > DASXTB01. The sequence goes on along the minus strand of DASYPF010000456.1, from coordinate 3,967 downwards.
ACTTTTCGCTCTCTCCGGCGGGGAGAATTACCGTCACGCCTGATGGAAAAACCGTATTTGCTCCTTCGGCTACCGGAAAACATCGCTGTTTGAAAGTGGATACAACCCAGCGGGCTCGCGTTCTGGAAGCCTTCCTCTATCTGGTAACGCAGCCTCCAGCGCACTCGGCTAGATAGTTTCTGTCGCGAAAGAGGCAGCGTCAGAGCCCGGAGCGTCAGAAGCTGTGAAAAAATTGAACCGCGAAGAACGCAAAGAGCGCTAAGGATATATACGATCAACTGAGCTCGGAGTGGTTTGCTCAGCGTCAGCGAAGACACTTCTCCTGTGCTGGAGGCTGTTTTGCAATTCGTGGGTCAGATGAGAGCATAAGGATCTCTTAGCGCCCTTCGCGGTCTTCGCGGTGAAGCTTTTTGATTTTTTCACACCTTCTCAGCGACGGGTCCTGCCAGACTGAGTCAGTGATCCAAACCTTTGTCTGGCAGACGTTGTTACTTTGGCTGGACCCGTCGCTTACGCTCCGGGCTCTGACGCTGGCGGAGGATGACCGATGACGCCTACTTCAAAAATCCGCTCTGCCCTGCCATTTTCGAGCTAAGCTCGTCATTGAGCGGATCATCCAGCGCCAGCAGTTGGCGAAGTTCTGGACTTAAGCGCTGCTGGACTTCCTGGCTGAGAAGTTTCTTCTGATATTGTTGTTGTGGTTTGTCCCATCGCGAATAAAAAGCGTGCATCGCTCGCCGTTGCGCCGAGGTGCGGTTGGCTGTGGCGCCGTGCCACATGTGCGCGTTCATGATGACAACAGTCCCAGCTCTGCCAGTCAGGAGAATCTCACCAGGCTGCGGCGCAGATGGGTCGGCCAGCACCTCCTGCGGAAGTTTGCCCCATCGATGTGAACCTGGCACCATGCGAATGGCGCCGTTGTGCTCGGTGAAATCGTCGAGCATCCAAACGGAGTTGCATACCCAATAACCATGCCTGTCGGCTACCGCACCTACATCGGCGTGCAGCGGTTGCACTGTGTCTGAATGCGGGTTGGCGGAACGCACATTCAGGCTACTTAGCTTAAAGCGTGGACCGACAACGTGCGCGACGCATTCGAGTATCTTCGGCGTCAAAATGACTCGCTCAAAAATTGTCCCTTTATTGACCAGATTGGCCAGACGGCGGGTGTCAGGTTCCTGTTTGAATTCTGCGCCTGCGGCGTCGCCTTCCTGCTCGAAAAGCTGTTCCACACGCGCCCGCAGAGCTTCTAAAAGTTGTCTGCTAAAAAAATCTGGCAGGACCAGATAGCCCTGTTCATCGAGCTGGATTTTCTCGGCTTCCGTCACAGGTACGATTTTAAACCTCAAATAAAGAAGATCGGTTGGCGAAATCGAAAACATTGCGGTCCTGCCTATGAATCGACCTCCATGGTTAAATCAAAGAAGGGCGTCTAAGCCAAAGTCGTATAGAGGCAAAACTGAGGGCGCCCATAAGTGAGGACAAAACATGAAACGTATCCAATTCTTTAGTCTGCTCTGTTCCCTCATTCTTGGATTGCCGGTGGCGGGCTTGGCAGCCGCGACGAGCAGCCAAGAAGGAATTAAGGACAAGACTGTCACCACCAGCAAGAAAGCGGCCCGCGCGACCAAGCACCGGGCCAAGAGAGTAGCGAAAGCCACCAAGGAAGGCACTGAGGAGGTCGCCGAAAAAACCGCCAAAGGGGCCAAAAAAGTTGGCACGGGCACCAAGAAAGTGGCAAAGAAGGTAAAGCACAAAGTGACAAGCTGAGAGGACTTTAGTAAAGGCCCGAAGAGCCCAAGCGCGGCGAAGCCGCGCCTAGCACGCTTGCAGTGTGCCAGCCCAGCCGCTTTTTGGCTGGGCGGAAGAATAGAGCCCAGGGCGGAGCTTGCGAAGCCCTGGGATACAGATCATCTCCGCTCAAACCAGCCCGGCCCGTTTTTTTGGGGCGGGCGACAGATATTACGCAATTCTGTCGCCCGCCCTAAAAAACGGGCCGGGCTAATGGCGTGGAAAAATGATCGCTGGCCCCAGGGCTGCGCAAGCTCCGCCCTGGGCTTTATTCTTGCGCCCAGCCAAAAAGCGGCCGGGCTGGTCCGCTTTCGAGGACTGGGAAAATGTAGAAACTCCCAAGCGCGGCGAAGCCGCGCCTAGGCCGCCGCAGGCGGGCACTGGAGTGGCCTTGGGCGAAGCGCAGCGGAGCCCTGGGAGAGCGGTGAATCTTAATAGAGTAAGCCCGCCCAACTCCGAGAGCGGGCGTGGCACTCTTAATTGAGTTTGCTATCCCGGGGCTCCGCTGCGCTCCGCCCTGGGCCACACTCTGGGAGGGTCCGCTTGCTTACGCGCGCGGCTCAGATCTGGGCAACACTCCCTCGCGCGGGTCGTCGTGAAAAACTTTGTGCCTTTCTTTCTTCGTGGCTTTAAAATTCCTCAATCATGCGGAAACTTGCAACCCTTCTCCTATATTTGTTCGCCGTCTCGAACCCAATAACTTTTCGGCCTCAGGAGATTCAGAAAGAGTTCGGCATCGGATACGCTGTCCTGCTTGCAGATGTGAACACGGACGGGAAACCTGATATCGTGGCTATCAATCCGACTCAGGTAGTTTGGTTTGAGAATCCTTCATGGCAAAAGCACGTCATTCTTGATGGAGCTACCAACAAAGACAACGTTTGTATCGCCGCCCACGACGTGAATGGTGACGGCAAGATCGATCTTGCGCTTGGAGCCGATTGGCATCCGTCTAATACGCTCAGTGGAGGGACGCTGCAGTGGATTCACCGCAAGCTAGATGATCCCGGTGCACAGTGGGATCTTACGCCAATCGCGGAAGAACCCACGTTGCATCGGATTCGCTGGGGAGATGTCGATGGCGACGGCAGGAAAGAACTGATCGTTGTGCCGCTGCACGGCCGCGGCACAAAGGGACCAAACTGGGAAGGACAGGGCGCTCGCGTTCTGGTGTTTCATGTCCCCAGAGATCCCGCACATGAGAAGTGGCCTATGGAAGTGGCTGATGATTCGCTGCATATCGTGCATAACTTTCTGGTTGCCAACTTCGGCGACGATAAGCAGGAAGAAATCCTCACCGCCAGCCGGGAAGGCATCCATTTGCTAAAGCGCGGTTCCAACGGCGTCTGGTCGAAGACTCGCATTGGTGAAGGATCTCCCGGCGAGATTAAACTGGGGCGAGTCGGTAAGAATCGACTCCTGGCGACGGTCGAACCGTGGCATGGAAATTCCATCGTCGTTTACGAAGAACAGCAGGCGGCCGAATCCCGGCTGTGGAGACGGCAGGTGATCGAAGACCAACTCTCCGGCGCGCATGCGCTCGCCTGGGCTGACTTTGACCGGGACGGCGATGACGAGCTCGCGGTCGGTTGGCGTGAGAAGAATTTCGGCATCGCCATCTACAAGCGTGATCGAGACGGGAAATGGAGTAAGGCCGCTATGGTGGATGACGGTGGAATGGCGACGGAAGATCTTGTCGCAGGCGACTTAAACGGAGACGGCCGACCCGAGATTGTCGCTGTGGGCCGCGCGACGAAGAATGTCAAGATTTACTGGAACGAGGGAAGGTAGGTGACGAATGACGAATGACGAATGACGAATGACGAATGACGAATGACGAATGACGAATGACGAATGACGAATGACGAATGACAGATAAATTGTGCGCCGCGATTTTTCTTTGTCAAGAATTTTTCTGGTGAAGCTCTGACCGGTCTCGTACATAGCACCCATCAGATCGATTCCTGCCGCTCTTGCAAAAGGATCATCGGGTAGATTGCGAAATTTCTTGACAAATGTAAAGAACTCCCAACAATTCATTCGTCATTCGTCATTCGTCATTCGTCATTCGTCATTCGTCATTCGTCATTCGTCATTCGTCATTCGTCATTCGTCATTCGTCATTCGTCATTCGTCATTCGTCATTCGTCATTCGTCATTCGTCATTCGTCATTCG
>DASYPF010000455.1:0-8379 GCA_036006905.1 Acidobacteriota bacterium | reverse complement strand
TCACAGCATTCTCCTCAACTCCATGGCATTTGCCACCGCATATCCACCGGCGTCGTTGTTGAAATAAAAATAAATGTCTTTCAGCCGGTGCCACGACTCGATTCGTGTGGCCCAGGCGCGCAAAGATGCTTTGGGGTAATCGCCCTGGTACACGCTGGTCGTGCCGTGCAAGCGGACATAGACGAAATCGGCAGTGACTTCGACGGGGGATCGAAACCCTGCTAAATCATAAATGCACAGCGCCGCTTTATGGCGGGCCAGCAGGTCGAAGACTGCCGGGACGAGCCAGCTCGAATCGCGAAACTCGAAGCTGTAACGGTGACGAGCGGGAAGAGCTTGCAGGAAGTCTGAGAGTCTTTCGATGTTGCAATGCCAGCGGGGCGGGAGTTGAAACAGAACGGGTCCGAGTGTTTCCTTCAAGATATCGGTGTGGGAAAAAAACTTCTTTAATCCGGCAGCAGGCGACTTGAGCTTCTTCATGTGCGTGAGGTAGCGACTGGCTTTGACGGCAAAGCAAAAGTTCTCAGGCGCGGTCTTTCGCCATTCCCGCAGTGTTGATTTCGCAGGCAGATGATAAAACGTGTTATTGATTTCTACCGTATCGAAGTGATCGGCGTAGAAGGAAAGCATGCGCGCCGGCGGCAGATGCGCAGGATAGAATCGATCGTACCAGTGCTTGTAGTGCCAACCGGAAGTGCCAATGCGAATTTGCGGTGTCATCCTCTCCTTGCGCCCTCTAGCGATCACATATTCTTTTTTATCTCAGTATCCACGCCATCGGGAAAGAAAACAACGAAAGCCCCATCTGTAAAGACCCGAAGGGTTTTGAGAATACAGGGTCGGATTGCTCTTGGTTGGATCGACAACTGGCCAGCGCGGCGAAGCCGCGCCAAGCCCGCCGGAGGCGGGCGAACAGCGTGTAGATTGATTTTTGCGCAAGAATTTTCGGCTGTTGCCCGCCTTGCGGGCTCCCTCTTACAAAACTGACAGCTAACCCCCTCCGCTTCGCTGCGCCGGGGACTACACGCTGGCCGCCCGCTTCGCGGGCTAGCCCGCCTAGGGCGGGTTTGACCAGGAGGTATGACTTGACTGTCTAGTCCAATTAGACTAAATTGACTATGTTAGATAGACAAATGGAGGAATCCATGGTATTGAACCATGATCTCTTGAACAAGGCGAGAGCCGCAGCAGACCAGTTTGCGGAAGCTGAACGGCAGGCCCTCCTTTCTCGGGCAGAGTACCACACTGCCATTCGGCGGCTTCATTTGGCGGGTGGGTCTCTTCGGGAGATTGCCCAATCGCTCTCGTTGAGTCATCAGCGAGTTCAGCAAATCGTGAACATCGCGGGAGGTAGCTGGTGGAGCAAAGTCTGGCGGACGCGAAACGTCACGCGTGACGCTGTTTGCACATGGTGCCACCGTCCTCCCAGCGAAGTGTCCAAGCTCATTGCAGGACCGAACGTGTATATCTGTGATTCTTGCATCGATGCCGCCGAACGCGCAATGTGCGGTGTTCTGGGGAGATCCGGCATGCCGAGACGGGCGAAGGAGGGCGCAAAGGATCGTTGCGCCTTCTGTAATAAGCGCAGGAGCGAGAAGAGAGCGCTCCCGACCGGGCTGGCAGCCAACATCTGCAGTGAGTGCTTGCGAACTTGCCGCGAGATTCTGGATGGGCGTGCAACGTGAGGGGAGCAACAGTTTTATTTTAAATCCGTAGTTGCTAGAATCTTCATCATTGTTTCGGCCATTCCAATCGGAGGAAGTATGAAAATGCTGGCGTCGCTGCTGCTCATGTCTTCACTTGCTCTGATCTTTGTCTGCAATATGGGACCCTTTTCTCGCGCCGGAGGTGTGCAAAGCAAGCTCTATGTCGATAATTCCGAAGGCGAAGAGCTGAGCGTCGTTGACACCAAAAGCTTCAAGGTCCTCGGTAACATCAAGGTTGGGCTAAAGCCGCACGGGCTGGCCGTTTCGCCCAACGGAGACCGCATTTATGCCAGTGTCGAAAGCAACAATACTCTGGTGGCAGTCGATCCCGCCACCGGTCAGATTGTCGGCAGGGCCGCGGTGGGAAACACGCCCAATCAGATTACTGTTACTGCCGACGGACGGTTTGTCTACGTCCCGCTGCGGCGCGCGGCAGCAGTTGACATCGTCGACACAAGGTCGATGAAGGCGATCAAGCGCGTGCCGCTTGTTGAAGATCCTCATAACAGTTACACATCGGCAGACGGAAAACATGTTTACGTTACCACTATCGACGGCAGAAAGATCTTCGTCTTTGATCCGCACAAACACGAAATCCTCTTTGAGATCGAGCCTGGCGGAAAAGTGCGGCCGGTTGCACTCACCAAGGACGACTCGCTCATGTACGTCGCTCTCTCTGAATTGCATGGCTTCGCTGTAGTGGATATCAAGCAGCGCAAGACCATCAAGAAAGTGGAACTTCCCAAACTTCCCCCTAACACTCCGCGCCCCTATCTGGATACTTACACTCACGGATTGGCGCTAACGCCCGATGAGAAGCAGCTTTGGGTTACCAGTACTCCTGGCGGTGTGGTATATGCCTACTCGGTTCCGGATTTGAAGCTTCTGGGCAAAGTGGAAGTGGGGAAGTTCCCCAACTGGCTTGCGTTTACGCCGGACGGAAAGGTCTTGTTCGTAAGCAATACGGAATCGAACACCGTGACTGCAATCGATGTTTCCGGTCGAAAAGTGTTGGCCACGATCCCGGTAGGCAAAGCGCCCAAGAGGCTGCTGGTGCTAACGCGCCTTGAGCCGTGAGGGCAAGGCAATTGCGAATGACGAAGTGCGAATGACGAATGACAACGTGACGAATGTGTCACGCCCGTCAGAGCCCGGAGCGTAAGCGACGGGTCTCGCCAGAGTAAGTTGGCAATCCAAACGTTGCTCTGACTGCCGCTGTTACTCCGGCAGGACCCGTCGCTGACGCTCCGGGCTCTGACCCGGGCGCCACTTCGTCATTCGCACTTCGTCATTCCCACTTTCATCCTACCTCCTCCCAACCGCCTTTCGAATCTCTATTGCCCCGTTTCCGTTAGTCAGTCTCAACTCACACGCGCCACTTCCGATCTTGCCGGTTAGCGAGTCGCCGCTGACCAAGCCGCTAACCGTGAGCGGCAATTCGCTGGTGATTTTCCCAAACGATGTCCGGGCGGTTACGTTGAAACTTCCATTTTCAGGAACGGAGATCCTGATGGGTGCAAACGAGGTTCTTAGCGAAATGCTGTTGCAGCGTTGGGAGCCCGCCGCGTTGGGCGCGATCCCGGAAACTTCGATGGCTCCGTTCTGATTGTAGACATCGACGGCTCCGTCAACATCGTCCAGCGTTGCCGATCCGAACGACGTGCGGATATTGGCCGCGCCCTTCACGTCCCATGCATTGACGCTTCCATTTGAGCTTTCCACTGTGAGACTGCCGCCGATGCGCTGTGCTTTGACCAGACCGAAACTAGTCTTGACATAGGCCGGTCCGGCCACATCGGCTAGGCTGACATTGCTGTTGCCGGCGACAATCCTGGCATCTTTGCGGATTCCACTGACATCGATCAATCCATAGGCACTGTGCACCTCGGCCGATCCGGTTACGCTATTGATTTTGATCGCAGCGTTCTGATTACTCACCGAGGCGTTGCCGGAAATTGCCGAAGCGTCCACTTCGCCAAAGCTGGTTTTCAGCAGCGCGCTGCCCCGGATATCGCGAACAAATATCTTGCCGTTACGATTGTCAATTTCCGTATAACCACCGATGTCTCGAAGGTCGACCAAACCAAATGTGTTGCGAACCGTCGCCGTTTCTCCAACCTTGCTGGCGGTGACGTTGCCGTTGGTGGCGTTGCAGGATAGTCTTCGGCGCACGTCGAAAACAGTGATTGTGGCAAATGTAGTGCTCAACTCCGCGGCGCCTGAGATGTTACGCGCTTCGACCGCGCCGTTGCTGTTGTTTACGGTAAGACCTCCTGTAATATTCAAGGCGCGCACCGGTCCAAAAGAATTCGAGATGCTGGAGCCGGCTCCGGCATCCTGCAACTGGACTTCACCGTTGCTGTTGACGATCGTGGCCGCCTTGCTGACCTTACTCACTCGAATTTTGCCAAAGCGGTTGCGCAGGCTGAGCGATCCATCCACATGTTCGGCCGTGACCGGACCGTTGCTGTTGGTCAAAGAAACGTCACCGGCATTTCCAGTCAACTCGATTCCAGCAAAAGAGTTTTCCAACTGGACGCTTCCTCGACCATCTCGAAAGATGAGCAAGCCGTGAGCGTTGGTGATGTCGGCGCCTCGTTTCGCGCCGGACACGCTTACACTGCCGAAGCTGTTGTGGATGTTCAGTGGCGTGTCTTCCGGCATGACGATATCGTAACGGACGGAATAGGAAATGTTGTGGCGGAAAAAGAGAGAGCCAACAAAGGAAATCCTCTCCATCTCGGGATATTTAGTGCGTATGGAAAGAGATCCTGCGCTATGGTCGAGTTGAATCTCGATTTGATTTCCAAAGCGGGCCGCGTCTTCACGATTGTCCGCTGAAACTCGAATATTGGCGTTGATGTTCACTTCGCGCTGAGCGTGGGTTCGAATCACGATGTCGCCATGACGATGATCGATGCGGACTGTCTGACCGGACGCCAGTTGAACAGTTTTCTGGAAATTCCGCGTAAATTCCTCGCGCGGTGCGCGGCTGCCCGCCTGAGTCGAAGTGGCCAAGATAAGTGACAGAAAGCAGATGCAGTGCAAGGCCGCAAACCAGAAAGGCCGATTACGACCACGATCACGTGCACGAGCACGTCCACGAAGACGATCAAGTCCACGCTCAGAGTCTTGGTTACTCGTGGACGTTGACGTGCTCGTGCACGTGATCGTGCTCGTCAACGGTTTGTGACTGCTTAATGGGCTTCTCAATTGCGGCTTGAGCCCCGTATCATCTGGCTGGCTGAAGCCGGTCATGGAAGGCCGTTGAAACGGCCTGTGGTCAGTCTTGTTTCTGCACCCCCCGGCGTAAACGCCGGGGCTAATAGCCCTGCGGGCAAGCCCGCTGAAGCAGGCCATCGTAGTTCGCGCGACACAGAGTGTCTTGCCAAATAAACCAGAAGTTGCCAGGTTGCTACGCAGAGATCGCAAAGGTTGCACAGAGAAAAACTTGCTGCGAAACATTCGCCGTAAAAGCTGCTCTCCGATGGACCGTGGACGACGGACCACGGACCACGGACCACGGACAATGGACTTCATTCTCATTGCTCCTGTGCGACTTGCTGTAAGGTGTGCTGTTTTTCCCGATAAATAGAAAGCAGCTCCAAGCGCAGGTGGGCATTGAATCGATTTTGCTCGACGCCGGCTCGACATTCGTCAATGGCAGCGTCGATCATCATCAGCTTCTCTCGATAGCTGGCCAACAGAGGAGAGCTGGGTTGCTCGATTCGTGGCTCCACCAGTTTTGACAGCTTGTTGATAGACTGAAGATAAGCCGTTTCGGCACGTTCGATTTGCCGCACTGTCTGGCCGGTTAAGAGTTGATTTTCCCGCGGCACGGCTAGCTGAATTTCCGGGGCACTTGGATTCCTGAGAAGCATCCAGGCGCTCGATAAAGAAACTGCTGACAGCAGCAGTGCAGCCGCGACCGGCTGCCAATTGTCCGAGAGAAACAGCCGCGGACGCCGCGCACGCTCCACGCCGATTGCCGAGGCTGGCGAAATGCGTCCATTCCGGGTGTGCGCCTCTGCTGCCAGAGCCTGTGCGATCGTCGGCCAGAGTGCCGGGCTTTCCCATTGCTTCTTCAGAGAAACGGCTGCGCTGGATATTTCATTCCAGCGTTTTAGCTCCTCATGACAAGTGGGGCAGCTTTGAGCGTGATCCGTCAGTGCTTCCAGCAGTTCAGGATCCTGCCGGCGCAGAACAAATTCCAGATCTTCACAATGACAATTCATAGGTCGTTGAATTTGCCAATTTTCCCGGAGCCGAAGATCAACCGTCGCAACTCTCGCTTGGCTTCAAACAGCAGGTTCTTGGAAGTTCCTTCCGGAATTTCCAGGATTTCGGCGATCTCGCGGTGCCTGAACCCTTCGACTTCAAACAACACAAAGACGGTTCGGGGTCGAGGACTAAGTCGATCCAGGCATGCTTCCAGGGTTAAGCGCAGGGGGTGGTCCGTCACTCCCCCTGGAGCGTCGAGTTCATGACCCGGTGTCGTCTCGCCGGATATTTCCCGGCTGCGTCCCCGCCGGCGTCTCAAGTCATAGCAGACGTTCACCAAAATGCGATAAATCCATGTCGATAGCGACGAGCTTCCCTTGAAATTTGCCACGCCGCGATAGGTTTTCAGGAATGTTTCCTGTACGGCGTCTTCGGCATCGGACGCATTGCGGAGCAAGTTGCAGGCGATACTCTTCATCCGTGCAGCATGCATTTGATACAGTTGCTCGAAGGCCGAGAGATCGCCGTTCCTGCAACCCGCAACCAGATCCCATTCCCCGTTCCGCAAGGAATTGGGGCACGAGGAAGTTGTCAAGCCGGTCTCCTTTACAAGTTGCTGAAGGCCTAACACATTTTCCAGATACAAAGCCACTCTCCTAACGCTACCCCTGTCATATCGGCTTAGACGAACAGGGTTGGCAAATCGTTGGAATAGCTGTTCGAATTTGGTCATTTCCAGCCGCAGCACCCGCATTATTCACAAATGTTCACCGCAGAGGCGCAGAGAACGCGGAAGTAACGCAGAGAATGGGGCTGAAGCTTAAAGTATGAAGACCGGAGCACTTAACAACAGGATGCACTCTCTTGATGAGTCTTCATACTGCAAGCTTCAGCCCTGTCCTCCGCGTTATCTTTGCGCTCTTTGCGCCTCTGCGGTGAACATTTGTGAATAATCCGGCTACGCGGCTGTTTTTCGGGGATAGTCTTTTCACTCTTCCCGATCACCTGTGAGAGAATTGCTGTCCAATGACATTCGAAGAATTCAAGGATTCACTGAGAAAAGACAAACAACCTCCCACACAATTGCCCCTGCTTCTTCAGGCGCTATGGCACGACGCTAACGGCAACTGGAAGCGGGCGCACGAAATAGCGCAGGATGTCGACAACGCCGATGGCGCCTGGGTGCACGCCTACCTGCATCGAAAGGAAGGCGACCTTGGCAATGCGCGCTATTGGTATAGCCGGGCTGGCAAGGCAGAATTTCAGGGCGCTCTAGAGAATGAATGGGAACACGTCGTGAGAGCGCTGCTTGCAAGTCGAGAGTCGTAGGTCGAAAGTGGCAAAAAAACCAGATTTCACAGTTCCGTAACGCGTCAACGACCACGGCCACGCCGACGCTGACGAAAGAATTGCGAAGTTCGATTTTTCACTCACCGTCTCCACGCCAACTCCAACACTACTCTATCGCGGGAGTTAAAAAAGCCGAAGGGGGTAACAGGAGATCCTCCAAAGAAATCCGCGCCCAGGCTCGCACTCCAATGGTCTCGAAAACTTCGCGTGATGCGCGGCCGAATCATGTACTGGCGCTGGTTGAGTCCTGCCAGGACGAATAGCTCCGGCTTCAGCGTCTCGCCAAAGAAGTTGGAGCGCGCGTAGACGGAAATAAAATGATTATTGCGTGGAAACAGGAGCAAGCGCTGGGGAGCCGATGTGAACTGGAAAAAATACTGGCCGCTCAACCAGAGCCACGTTCGGGGTGAGTAGTCCAGTCCCGCCACGCCGGAAAACTGGCCGAACCTTTCAAAACCGGAGCTAGCTGATGAAACCTTAACCGCATTGGCTTTGCGCCGGTTCCAACCCGCTTCCATTCGCAGCACCACTGGGCCGAAATTGGTCGTCCCGGTCCCCCCAAAAACTTCCTTTCGGTCATGACGGGGCGCAACAGTGACTCGGGGATTGGAAAATATCGGCAGGCCGATAATGCCGCGGACATAAGGGGTGGGTATGTCTTCCCAACCGTAGAAGTAATTGACTGTCAAATCCCACTTTCCCAAGTTGAAGCCATAGCGTGTGCCTCCCTGGCTTGAGCGGAGTCGATAGGCCGGACGTTGTGTCGGCTGGATGTTAAAGGAGAATTGCCGGATCGGCAGCTCCCCGAACGCCGCGCGAATAAGCTCGAGACCGAAACTCGGTCCGATTCCGAATTCATTCTCCGGTCCGGGAAGCCGGGCAGAGGCGAAATAAGGGACCCAGATCAATTGCAGAGAGCCTCTCGTCAGTGAGATATCCGACCGAAGCATCCATAAGGGGCGCCGAGAATCCAGAAAATCCTCCAGGATAAATTCGCGGTAATCGAGCGGATTGATCACATCCAGGACGCGCAGACCGTCGGCCTGCCCCCACACGGTTTGCTGCAGACCCAGACTTAGACTCACGTTCTTGATTTTCCCGT
>DASYPF010000454.1:0-4969 GCA_036006905.1 Acidobacteriota bacterium | reverse complement strand
TGATGCAGCCAATGGCGCCGTATTCGGCCGCAACTTTCGGCTTGATGCCCCGCCAGGAGGCGCCATAGCGCGCAATGACAATCTTGCCACGGACATCAATTCCCCGTCGCTCCAATTCCTCATAATCTTTTGGAATGCCGTAGTTGACGTAGACAAGCGGTGCAGTGACATCCCCGTCAATGGAGTAGGCGTTGTAAACAGGAAGCTGTTCCGCGGCCTGGCCGGAAGTGGCATCTTCGTTTATCGCAGGCTCCCGCAGTCGCGCCTGGAATTTCGACGGCTCTTCAAGTTCTACGATTCGCTGTTTCGGCGTGGGAAAGAGGACTCGATACTCTTTGATTTCCGTCTCAAAGCCCCACGACCGGAACATAGATTCAATTGTTTCAGCAACTTGCTTGCCGTAAGGGGAGCCGACGTGATGAGGATGAGCAGTGAAGCGCCGCATCCATTCGCGCAAGTTTTCGGTCTTGAGGTAAGAGTCGAATTGAGCTTCTAAGCGTTGCTGGGCACTCTGGGCTTCTGAAGAAAACCCGAGCATCGGCTTCTGAGCGTCGACAGCCGCGGCTGCGAAAACCGCGCAAAACAAGAACAGAATAAAATAGCTGATGTTTCGAAGACGCATGGAACCTCCAAAGGACAGCCTCCACAAGCACACGGTCCCACTAATCTTGCATGCGGGATTCCAGGAGGGCCTTCAGCCGCCGCGAGCGACTGGGATGGCGCAATTTGCGTAGTGCCTTGGCTTCAATCTGACGAATTCTTTCCCGTGTGACTGAGAACCTCTGTCCCACTTCTTCCAGCGTCTGTTCGCCGCCATCGCCAATGCCAAAGCGCTTTCGGACGATCTCCTCCTCACGCGGAGTAAGGGTCTGCAGTGCCAATGCCGTCTGTTCCTTCAAGTTGGTATTGAGCACCGCCTCCACAGGAGAAACGACACTGCGGTCTTCGATGAAGTCGCTTAAGTGGCTGTCTTCTCCTTCCCCGATAGGTGACTCCAGCGAAATCGGCGTCTGCGCAATTTTTAAAGTCTTTTGAACCTTCGAAACAGGAGTATCCATTTTCTCGGCGATTTCTTCTGCGGTCGGCTCGCGCCCATATTCCTGTACCAGCCTGGTTGTAGTGCGAAACAACTTGTTAATGGATTCGATCATGTGGACTGGAATGCGGATCGTTCTCGCCTGATCGGCTATGGCGCGAGTAATCCCCTGGCGAATCCACCAGGTGGCGTAAGTGCTGAACTTGTAACCGCGGCGGTACTCGAACTTGTCTACAGCTTTCATCAGGCCGATATTGCCTTCCTGGATCAAATCGAGGAAATGCAGGCCGCGGTTGCTGTACTTCTTGGCGATAGACACAACCAATCTCAGGTTTGCCTCCACCAATTCCTTCTTGGCAAGATTAGCCTCCAGCTCGCCGATTTTGATGGCAGCCAGCGCGCGCTTTAATTCCGGGACAGACTGCAGCGCGAACATCTCGATTTCCTGGATCTCATGACGTATGTGCTGCAAACGTTCGTTGATTTTCTTGGAATCTTCCTGCCTGGACGGATCTCCTCGCAGTTGCTGCAGTTTCCGCAACTCCCGCTCGAGCGCCACAACAGGGGTGATGGTCGACTTCACTTTATTGAGAAGATATTCATGCAGCGAATGCGTCAGATCTAGACGGCAAATGTCGTGAGCCATGGCAATACGGGCGCGCGCCAAGCGAATCAGCAGCTTCCTTTGGTGAGGAGAGTCCTTGCGAATAGTCTTCAGCTTTTTTCGAACTTTTGCCGCTTCTTGTTCCAGTACTGCGATCTGCTTGATCACACGTAAGGCCCGTTTTCGGGATTGTGCCAGTATCAGCGCCGTAATTTCTTCTTCCCTGATAGTGACAAATGTCTTGATTTCAACTTCACCATTGCGTAGTAGCTCCCCCATCCTTAGAATTTCATTGACTACAATAGGGGAACGGGACAAGACCTTGGTGACGACCTCTTGGCCCCTTTCGATGCGCCTGGCAATTTCTATTTCACCCGCGCGGCTCAACAGTGGAACGGTTCCCATTTCGCGCAGGTACAGGCGTACCGGGTCATTCGTCTTTTCCAGAACCTCGGCACCAAGCTGCAATTCAGCCTGGTCCGATTCTTCTTCAGCCTCCTCGTCCACACTCTTTTCAATTTCCAGAAATCGCGCCGGCGAATCGACCACCGCAATACCAGCAGATCCGAACAAGTGGACAATGTCGTCCAGATCTGCCGATGAGCCCGTAGGCTCGGGCAGAACATCGTTGACTTCGTCAAACAGGAGATATCCTTTCTCTTTGCCGAGGTTGATCAGTTCTTTCAACGCACTGTATTTATCTTCTTCTACGGACAATTCAAACTCCTTCCTGGCTCAGCAGGCTCTTTTTCATCACCTGTTACAGGGAAGCGGCGATGCCTTTTTGAAACTACTCTGCGGGTGGAGGCAAGTGTCGCTAAACGTCCAAACTATTCCTTTTCGACCGGCACTGCAACCTAATTAGCCTAGGGCTTCGCGGTCTACCGCAGGCAGGACGTCGATGGCAATGCTCCGGTCCAGGTAAAGGATGCTGTAATAATTCAATGTTGATTTGCGATAGCATTTGTGCCGCGAAGGGCCGGGATAAGATTGCATTCGATTCCACGGCAAAAGAATTAGCAGCTCGCTTTAACAAGAATTTCCAGCGGTACGATCCAGCGCGTGCAAGATGATAAAAGGGTTCTTAGAAAAAACGGGCAGGGTTGTGGTCATTTTTCTGGCACTTTTGACAGTTGCATTCGCCGTTCACCGTTACGTTGTTGTCACAGCCAGAGGCGTGCCTGGCGGTTCGGCGGTGGCGGTGGACCCGTTTGACGATCGTTATAATCGGCATCCTCTCTCGACTTACGCGCATGTGGTCCCTGGTCTCCTTTTCATGACCCTCGGACCGCTGCAGTTTTCGCGTCGAATCCGCGCGCGCTGGCTGGGTTTCCATCGCTGGTCGGGTCGTATTTTTCTTCTGTGCGCGACTGTTGGAGCTCTGTCCAGCATGGCAATTGCCGTCCGGTTTCCTGCCTGGGGAGGATCCAGTACCGCTGTTGCTACCTACTTTTTTGGACTTCTCTTTTTATTCTGTCTTGCGCGCGCCTACTATTACATCCGGCGGAAGCAAATCCCCTTGCACCGCGAGTGGATGATTCGCGCTTTTGCCATTGGCTTGGGGGTCTCGACGATACGAGTTGTCTTGATACTGATACAGGTCGTTTGGCATCTAAAATCCTACGAGGCGTTTCCGACAGCATTTTGGCTCGGCTTCAGCGTCAACTTGATCGCCGCCGAGGTCTGGATCAATCTGAGCCGGCCCCGTGAAGCTTTCAGCTACCAGCGATCAGATATCAGCTAGTTAACAGCAGTTAGTGCCTCAGCTATCAGCTATCAGCTATCAGCTATCAGCTCCTAGCCGGGATTATTCATGGCGAACTCCGTTCCAATGGGTTGTTCAGACCTAATGCCGTCCACGTCCACGCCTACGTCCACGACCACGACAACGGGGACGTTAAACGAGCAGGTAGACGTGGGTCGCGTCGCCTCAAAAAAATTAAACCACGGGGAACACTGGGGACACGGGGAGACAAGGTTCTTCTATCAGCAACATCATAGGGCAATTGAGCGGTCGCTTCTGGTCCCCGTGTCCCCAGTGTTCCCCGTGGTTCAGTCTTTCTCTACGGAACAATCCTGAGCGAGGTAATCGTAGGCGCGGACGTGATCGTGGCCCTAGTCGGTCTTCAACATGTCGAACTGGAAAAACGATGAACAAAATTCAACATTTTTAATGACTGATAGCATGAACTGAAAGAACTGCCCACAGATTACACGGATTTGCACGAATAAGATCGGGGTCTGGGGGATCGGCACCAATTTGCAGTGTGACGTGCGAAGCCGTTCATCACGCCCATACCCCGACCCCGAACTTATCCGTGTAATCAGCGTAAATCCGTGCTAGTTTCTTTTAATTCACGAATAATCCGGGCTAGCTCTCAGCTCTCAGCCATTGGCTAGCTCTCAGTTAAGTTTAGCTCGCCCACTTATTGGGACATTCGTTAATCTGTGTTCTCTCTGTTATCTGTCCCCACTATTCGGTTCCAATTTTTCTGTTACAGTACCTGATATGGCTCCCGAAGCATGTCGCGTGAAAAAATTGCTTATCTCAGTCTTTATGATCCTGGGCCTTTCCTTGACCGCGTGCAACAAGTCCGACAAGCCCAGCGTCCATTTAGAGCCGGACCGCGAGAAACCTCCACCGGCAGAATCGTTGGAAGCAGTGACTCAGGTGGAGATGAAAAATGTTGACTTTCACGTCGATGACACCGTTGTTCTTCGCATCAAGAACCTGCGCGGCGCGCTTCTCAGAACAAATAAAACAACTCCGCCCGTCTTTGACGACAAAAAATCATTCATCCTTAGAATCGATTCGGGCACCATCGGTCTTCGCACCGATAGTTTGAGCGACCTGCTGAACAACTATGTTTTTGCTTATCCTCACGCTCCTCTCGAAAGGCTCAGCATCAGCACGGAGGGAAATCAGATTAAGCAGAAAGGCACAATGCACAAAGTTGTCGACGTCCCTTTCGAGATAGTGGGAAATCTTACGGCAACTCCCGAAGGCAAGATTCGACTTCATCCCAAGTCGATCAAAGCGGCTGGTATCCCGGTTAAGGGATTGATGCATCTGTTCGATATAGAACTTTCTGAGCTGATCAAAGCGCGCGAGGCACGGGGAGTGAAGATTGACAATAATGACCTGATTATGGATCCGGAGCGGATGCTTCCTCCTCCGGAAATTCGGGGGTGGGTCACTGCCGTTCAGATCGAGGGTGACGAGGTAATCCAGGTTTTCGGTCCCCGCAACGAACCGACCCAAGGCATCAGGCATCTCACCCCTTCGATTCCAAAGGCGGCCAATTACATGTACTATCAGGGCGGGACGC
>DASYPF010000453.1:0-4940 GCA_036006905.1 Acidobacteriota bacterium | reverse complement strand
AAGCGGCAAGAAGCAAGATTTAAAAAACGTCGCGGCAGATAAGTTTTACTTGGTTGACGAGGACAAGGGGTTGACCAGCCGGTAATCTCTGTGTGATCTTTGCGCCCTTTGCGCCTCTGCGGTGAAGAATGATAAAAAGCTTCACCACAGAGACGCAGAGTGCGCTGAGGTACACAGAGACCAAATCATACATGGCGCTTGAAAAGCAATACGATGTCGTGATTCTCGGAGCAGGACTTGCAGGGTTGTCGCTTTGCCGGCAACTGCTGCTCAGTGGGTGCGATAAGAAAATCCTCCTTGTCGACAACCGCGCCGAACTTCCCGGCAAGAAGCAGAAAGTGGGCGAGTCGCTGGTGCAGGGCGCCGGCTACTACTTTGCCAGAATTCTCGACCTGGAAGAACACCTGCTGCAAGAGCATTATCCGAAATACAATCTTCGGTTTCACTGGAAGACCTGTGGAAAAGAAAATCGCTCGCTGGAAGACTACGGTGTTTCCTATATTCGCACCACGTCCAACGTCGGCACCTACCAACTGGACCGCAACAAGATAGAACGGGAACTGTTGAGATTGAATCTGCAGAGCTCCAATGTCACCCTTTGCGCGCCTGCCACGGCGCTGCATGTCGAACTCTCTGAGAACGGCCCGCACCAAGTCGGTTTTAAATTCAATGAACAAGACGTGCACTTTGAAACCGAATGGGTCGTCGATACTACGGGGCGTGGCCAGGCCTTGAAACGCAAGCACGGCTTGGCGGGAGAGAGCCCCATTCGCCACGGCTCATCCTGGTGCTGGGTCGAAGGCCTGGTCAACATCGAGAGATTGACTGATCTTCCCCAAAGGGAGATTCGCGCGCGGCGCGATCGGCTCAAGATGGGCCTGTTTCCGACGTGGCTGGCGACGAATCACTTCTGTGGAGAAGGTTTCTGGTTTTGGGTGATCCCGCTTCATGGAATCACAAGTCTCGGTGTGGTCTACGACAAGGCCCTCTTTCCGGCAGAGCGGGTTTCCACGCCGCAGAAATTGCTGCAGTGGGCGTGCGAGGAGTTCCCTCTTTTTGAGCGCGATCTGCCCAAGCGAAAAATTGTAGACAGCGCCCGGCTGGCCGACTATGCCTACGACTGCGAGCAAACCATCAGCGCATCGAAGTGGGCCATGAGCGGCATGTCAGGCCGTTTCAGCGATCCTCTTTACAGCCCGGGGTCCGATTTAATCGCCTACTACAACACCATGATCGTCGACGCCATCAAAGAGAAGGATCCGTACGAGCTGCGCAAGAAGTGCATGCTGTACGAGCCGCTGATGAAGGTGCTTTACGATGCCTATGTTCCCAGCTACGCGGTCAGTTACGACGTTCTGGGTGATCAGGAAGTCTTCACTTTGAAGTACACCTGGGAGCTGGCCGTTTATTTTATCTTTTATGTTTTCCCCTTCATTAACGACCTTTTCACCAACACTCAGTTTATCCCCGTTTACTTTCGCAAGTTTGCGCAACTTGGCCCCATCAATCGAAACCTGCAGAAGTTTTTAAGCGATTACTACCAGTGGAAGAAAGGGTTGGGTCCGGCCCTGGCTCCCGTGGCCAATGATTTTAAGGAATTGAGCACGTTGTTCATGGCCGAAGGGAATTACTACCGACTGGTGTCCTCGCTGGAAGAAGCGGAGAAGTTTCTGACTAATTACTTGGGCCATTTCAAAGAATTTGCCCGCTTCATTATCGCCTACGTCTGTTCGAACGTGCTGCAGGACGAGCGGATCCTGATGAATCAGTCGTTTGTTTCCAGCATCCGGCTGTTGAACATCAAATTCGATCTTGAAGAGATTCGTCAGAACTACGCTTCTCATGCCGGCTGCGCCGAGAAATATCCCTGGAATCTAGATCCGCTGGTATTGGAAAAGTTTCGCACCGTGCCGCGGATGGTGAGACCTCCAAAGACTGCAGATGCCTGCTCCCCAGAGAAGATTATGTCCGATACGATGGTAGGCACCGCGGCAGCCAAGGTCAGACAATAAAGGAAGGTTTGGATCGCCGACTTACTCTGGCCGGGACCCGTCGCTCAGAACCTGTGAAAAAATTGAACCGCAAAGAGCGCCAAGACCGCGAAGAAAAATAATGCCAGTTTGCGGAATGATGAATGACGCTACATTTCCCTCACAGCGTGAACTGTTTACGGGAAATGGGTTGAATAGATCCCTTAGACCCTTAGCGTTCTTCGCGCACTTCGCGGTTTGAGCTTTTTGATTTTTCTCAGGTTCTTACGCTCCAGGCTCTGACGTTTTCGCCGCTCCGTTTGCAGACCCGTCGAGTGACCTTCGACCTACCAAATCGCAAATGTTATAATGAAGGCTGCAACAAAACTCTTGGAAGGAATGTTATGTATCGAACATCTTTTGATCCTTTCTCGGAATCCTGGAAGATTTTTCGAAGATTCATGTTCTGTGCCCCTTCGTGCGGTCGCCGGTTCTACACGCGCAAAGAAAAGATTGAAGAACTGGAAAAGCTGAAGAAGAGGCTGCAGCAGGAGATCTCCGGCATCAATGAGATGATTGAAGATTTAGAGAAACAAGAAGCCAAGTAAACGCTGAAAAAGACGCCATCGATAGCTGACTGCTGATAGCTGGGCACTAGCGATTCCGGCCTTGGCTGCTAGGCGAGCTAATTGGCAGCACCATCGGGTGGTTCTTTAGAAAATCCTTCACGACATCCAGCGTCTGCGCACCATAAGAAGCAATCTTGTGCTCGCCCACGCCTTTAACTGCGCGCAGCTCTTCCATTGTTTGCGGGAGCCTCCGGCTGATTGACTTCAGCGTCTCATCATGAAAGATGATGAACGGCGCAAGGCCTGCCGATGACGCGATTCGGCGGCGCATCCTGCGTAAAGCCTCAAATAGCTCCTCGTGATACGGCAACGCTGAGTCGTCAGCTATGGCTTCTCCGGAATGATGCCCGAGTGAGGCCGCGCTTGACGGCGTCTGGCTGCGGCTGGTTTTCCGTCTCGCCGTTCCGCCACGTTGCTTTTTCTTTTGCCGGATCGGGAAATCCATGGAAACAGGAGTTCGTCCCAGCATCGCGTCCGCGCCTTGGGCGCTGAGCTTGATCAGCGGGTATTCGCTCCCTTCAATCTGCAGCAAGTTGGACTCGACGAGCGCGTCGATCACCGAGAGCACTTCCGGCTGGGAGAGCTCCTTGAGGATTCCAAAGGTGGAGAGGCGATTCAAACGCAGATATGCAAGGGCGTCGATGTTGGCTCCGGTGAGAACCTGAGCCACGCGCATTCTTCCATAGCGGCCCTTCATCCGGGCCACACAGCTCAGGACTTTCTTGACGATGACTGTTTCCTCCTCAGTCAGGATTCGCGCCTGTAACGTTTTCCCGTGCTCCAGACAATGCGAACAGTTGTGGCACTCGCGGTAGTTCACGCGCTCGCCGAAATACTCAAGTATGAATCTCCTCAAGCATTGACGCGCGTAAGCGTAGTCCACCATTTTGCGCAGTTTTTGCCGCTCAAATTGCGCGCGGCGCTCAATTTCCCCAAAGTTGATTTCCAACTGACGTATAGGGACCCGCTGCAGAATCTTTAAACCCCGACCGCGGAAAGGGGCTCTATACTCAATGCGGCCGGAACCATGCAGCGTCGAAAAAGCGCGTTTTACTTTATCTGTTGTCATGTGCAAATCGCTGGCGGAGCGTTGCAGGTCGACGGCCATCGTTTTACCCGGCTGCGCGCCCAGCACGTCGACGCAGTAGGCAAAGACCTGCTTTTGAAGTTCCAACGCGGACGACGGGCGCGCGCGATCTTCCACCCAATCGGGCTCGCCGCGGATTGTTACTTTGGCCTGATGCCCGCCTTCCATGCCGCGGTCGATGACCCCGGCTTTTTCCAGAATTTTCAGGCAGGAAGAGATCGCCATCTCGCTTGGCCTGGAGGACTGACCAAAATTTTTACCATAAACCCCGCGGGAAGTCTCAACCGGCCCGACCTCTTCAGCCAGCGCCTTCAAGGTAAGCTCAACTTCATCGCGGCCAAGTGCACAAATAGTCTCGTATACCTCTTCCACTAATTTGCGTGGCGGGCAGTTAGCCTCGATAAAGAACTCCTGGGTGAACGTGTCGCTGTAGTTGAAAAGCAGCAGGCAGCTAGCAGGCTTGCCGTCGCGGCCGGCGCGTCCCACTTCCTGATAATAGGCTTCCAAGGATCCGGGGACATCGTAATGCGTGATAAACCGCAAGTCGGCCTTGTCGATGCCCATGCCGAAAGCGTTGGTCGCCACCACGACGGGCAGCGCTCCCTGCATGAATTTTTCCTGGACAGACTTGCGCGCTTCCATGTCCATGCCGGCGTGATAACTTCCCACTTTGTATCCATAAGTCTGCAGGGCCCGCGTTACCGTCTCCACGTTTTTCCGAGTCGCGGCATAAATGATGCCGCTGATCAAATTGTCGATTCCTTCTGCTGGAGCCTTCCCGTTGTCCTGAGCCAACTCCGACTGCTGCATCTCTGCCAACAGAGCGAGAATAGCATTGATCTTTTCTGCATCGCTTTCTACTTCCTTGACGAGAAAACCCAGGTTGGGCCGGTCAAATCCCGTAACCAGCGTAAGGGGGCTCTTCAGGCCCAGTTGCTCGATGATGTCCCGGCGAACTTCCGGAGTGGCCGTCGCGGTGAGCGCCGCGACGGGCGGGCGTTTCAATTTTTCTATGGCGGGCCTGATTCGCAAATAGTCCGGTCGGAAGTCGTGCCCCCATTCGGAGACACAGTGAGCTTCATCGACGGCGATCAGCGCAACCGGGCAGCACTGGATGGCTTCCATGAACTCGAAACTGCGAAAGCGTTCGGGGGCGACATACACTAGCCTGACATTTCCCTGGCGCATCTGTTGCAGCCGGAGACGCTGCTCGGACATATTCAAAGCGCTGTTGATGAAAGTGGCCGGTATTTG
>DASYPF010000452.1:0-12263 GCA_036006905.1 Acidobacteriota bacterium | reverse complement strand
CCTGCTGTGGAAAGTAGCGGTGCGGTAAAAGAAAGAAAAAAAGCGCCAAAAAAAGAAAGAAAAAAGGCCTGATGGAAAAGTGGAAAACCGCCTAAAAAACAGTCGGTTTCCCACTTTCCCACAGGCCCTACTACTGGTGGTGGTTATGTTGGAAGTGTAAAGGATGTCCTGATACAACCTGTAAAGGATGTCTTGACACACAACATGAGCCAGTAGCCCGGGGTTGGCGCCCGCCTCAGGCGGGCCTTGAAGTTTCTACATTTTCTCATGCTGCAGTGCGCAGCAAACCAGGCTTCGTCCGCGAAGCGGACCAATAGTAGTAGCCGGGGGTGCCGACGCGCGAAGCGCCAGGCACCCCCGGTCAACAATCCCCAATATCGCCCGGACCGCGCAAGCGGTCCCATCAGCTTCGGCAGTGATCGATGCCTCAATCCCAAAGATAGCGCTCGTCATACTGCACGCGGTGCTTCTCAAGTAGCTGCAGCAGCTCATCCTGAGAAGAAAAAATGAAGCAAAAATGGGACCGCTTGCGCGGTCCGATCCCGTGTGGGGAATTGCTGACCGGGGGTGCCTGACGCTTCGCGCCTGGGGCACCCCCGGCTACTGTTATTGGTCCGCTTCGCGGACAGGGCATCGCCTCAAATATCCAAACTCCTGAGAGCCTAGCTCCGCAGAACGGAGGAGTGCTCACATGTGACGAATGGGAAGCAATAATTAGGCTTCGCGCTCTTCGCGACTTCGCGGTGGGTTTTCCAGCATGTTGTTAGAGTGCCATTCTTCTGATAAATAGCCACTGATGAATGCCGCTAAGCCCGTCACCAGCCGCCCAAGCGCCGCCGAGCGCCTGGGTAAAGTTGTTTGGAGCACATTCTTGTTTCCTCTGTCCCTATTCGTAGTGGAACTTTTGTTGATCAGCCCGTGGGGTGAGTATCCGCTCAACGACGACTGGGGTTGGGCCCGAGTCGCCAAACGGTTTGCGGAGACCGGCACGTTTAAGATTGACATTTGGGCCTATCCGTCGCTGTTTGGCCAGTCGCTGATGGCCTACCCTGTCATAAGATTCTTCGGCTTTTCGCACCTGGCGCTTCGGTTGCTGACCATTTTGCTGGCGTGTATTGGACTTTGGTGCCTCTATAAGATTTTAGAGTGTGCAGCGGTAGAGCCGGGCATCCGAAACATGGCTCTTCTGGTTGTTGCGTTTAACCCACTGTACGTCTATTTTGCTGTGAGCTTCATGACAGAGCTCTACGGATATTTTCCGGCTCTGCTCGGATCGGCATTGTGGTTTTGGGACCGTCGCAGAAGAGAAGCTGCGTCTTCAGAGGAGCATCCGGGCGCTATCATCTCTTGGTGGGCGGCGAGCCTGTCCGGGCTGCTCATCGGCAGTACCTTTTGGACCCGCCAATACGCTATTCTGGCATACCCACCGCTGCTGATTTCTTCTCTGTTCACGCTGGTGACGGCTCGAAACTGGCGACGATTGTATGTTTCGATTCCAGCTCTTTTGCTCAGTGCTGTTCTGTTTTGCTCGATCGTTCTTCTTTATTTTCCTTGGGCCAGGGCAAGCGGGAATCTGCGCCCAGAGTTTTCGGGTATTTTGAACTCAATGTGGAGAATTGACGTACAAATTTTGCTCTTCCAGTCAGGAATTTTCCTGGCGTACATGACCGCCTTTTTTTATCCAATGCTGCTCTGCTTTAGGTGGAGAAAAATGGAATGGGGAAAAATGGAGTGGAGCAGTATGGCAGTTCTCGCAGTCCTTTTTTTGACGGGCGCTCTAATTACCTCACATCTGCTTAAAAGAGTCCGTGATGATGCCACACTTCAACCCGCAGCCTGGCTGCACAACACGTTCCCTTATCTGGGCAATGTCATTACCAACGCGGGCATTGGCCCGGTGACGCTCCCGGACGTGTATCGGTTGAATTTACGCAGACCTCAGTGGGAAACCTCCAATTGGGAAATGATCCAGCTCTTGATCATTATCGGGTCGGTGCTCTGGGCTCCCGTGCTTGTGAGCAGTTTCCGAGTACTCAGGCGCCCCGGGAATAGACTGGCATCGGAGGTGATACTCTTTTCAGCTTTGTTTTCACTAGGGTCGCTGATAGTGTCGGTCCAGTCATTGAAACTGACTTTGCCGGATCGCTATCACTTTCCCTCCGTGCTGGCGCTGGCGCCACTGCTGGCCGTGGCACTGTCGTATGGCGCGCGGAGTCGCGGAGAACCTGCTGAACCTTTGGCGCCCGTGCGGGCACTCAATGTGTCTTGGCGCATATTTTCTCCCCAGCGCAGCGCGGCGGCGCTGTTCGTGGCGGCACTTCTGCCGCTGGCCTATTTCACAATTGCCGGTCTCCATGATTACTTCCGGTGGAACGATGTTCGGTGGGATTTCTTTAATCAATCCGTGAAAGCAGGGATTTCGCCATTGAATATTCAGGCCGGGTTCGAGACAAGCGGCTGGACCATTTACGATGCTTACAACGCGAAGCAAACTCCACCCCAATGCCGCGGCAAGTGCAGTTGCGGTTTCGGCTGGTTTTGCTTGGACGACAGCTACTTGATCGGAATGAATCTCCTGCCCGATTATGAGGTGGTAAGCTCTCGCCGCCCATCTTATTGGCTCGCCAGCGGACCACCGATCATCCTCTCGAGGCGAATTGTTTCACCCTGAGGAATTCCGTAGTGCTCTAGTTTTGCTGAGCCGCGCGCGTAAGCAAGCGGACTTTCCATTTACCGTACCACTCCGCCGTCGCGACGAGGTGTGATATCGAGGGCCCGCTTGCTTACGCGCGCGGGCGGTCGCGTTGGACCAACCACAAAAAAAGATGAGCAAAATTTAACGTGTTTGGCAACTAATAGCATGAGAGATCAACGCGCGAATCGGTTATAATTGACAGTTATCTTTGTGACGCGTGATACCGTTGGAGAACGTGTCCTCCGAGGTATTCTGAGATTCAATCGGCGGTCAGAGGCATAAGAAACGGCAGCTTTTGGAAATTTTGATGATAACTTAAGAGCATGAACTATCGATCCTTGCTCATCGCTTTAATCTTAATTAGCGCTGTAATCATATACATTTTCGCTTTCCCCACCAGCGACCAGACGTTCAGTGCCGGCAGCGGGTGGGTGCAGCATCCAGGAATTGCGGTAGGACGGCTGCTCGGACCCGGCGGCGAAATGATCGCGGTCGTCGGTGACCTTGCAGGTAACCTGCATGCCTTTCGTGCCAGTGGCGCAGAGCTTCCAGGTTTTCCGCGGCACATAAATGATTCAGCTTTGGCCGTATCGCAGGGGGGGATTACCCGCGGGTACAACAACGCCGTCAATTCCACGCCGGCTCTTGTTGATATCAACGGAGACGGCACTCTTGAGATTTTCGTCGGTTCCGGTGACGGGAGAGTCTACGGAATCAAAAGCGATGGGACGGATCTTCCCGGCTGGCCGCAGTTTACCGGGGTTTCGACCGGTGACGGTAATTATGGCGTCTTTAGCTCACCCGCTGTCGCCGATCTGGCTGGCGATGGCAAGTTTGAGGTGATCGTGGGAACGTTCTCCCATTTCATTTACGTGTGGCGAGCGGGTTCGCCCGGCGACATCGGTGGCACGATCTTCCCTGGCTGGCCGTTCAACAATGCCGACACGGTATGGTCTTCACCCGCAGTGGCAGACTTCAACCGTGATGGCAAGCTTGAGATCGTCATCGGCGGCGATTCAAGCAGCCCCGCGGGAGGCGTATTGAGAATGTTTCGGTATACCGGCGAGCAAGTCTCCGGGTGGCCACAGTACATTGACCAGATTATTCAGTCTTCGCCCGCGATTGGCGACATCGACGGTGACGGGCAATTGGAGATTGTAGTCGGGACAGGTTTCTTCTTCGGAGGTACTGCGCCGGCGACGCAAAATCCAGGGGAATATGTCAGTGCTTACAGGGCGAATGGCACCAAAGAGCCTGGCTGGCCTGTCAGTTTGGCTGACGGAATTCTCTCCACCGACAATCGTGTATTCGGGTCTCCGGCTCTGGCCGATCTGGATGGCAATGGGAAACTGGAGACATTTGTCGGAGACATGAATGGACATGTCTACTGCATAAATCCCAATGGTACGATTCGCTGGAATGGATGCGTGAATGCGGACTGCTCAAATTCCTCCAGCTACGCCTTCCTCAGCTCTCCGGCGGTAGGCGACGTTGACGGCGATGGAGTTTTGGATGTCGTCATCGGCGGCGGTTTTCATCTCAATGTATTTAATGCTCTGACCGGCGCTTTGAAATATTCGATCTACACCGGCCAGGGCGTCGTGCCAAATCCACCTGTGTTTACCTGGAGTTCGCCCACGATTGCGGATATCGACTTAGATGGCAAAGTGGATGTGCTGATCGGAAGTGGCCGCCCGAGCGATCCTATGGCCATGCCGCCCGATCCTGGCATTGGGTTCGTGAAGGTCTATCACGAAACAGGTTCAGTGGGCACCGGAACATTAGGTCCGACCGGTGTCTCCCCCAGCGTGGCTCCTTGGCCTCGATTCCGGCGCACCAATCGCGGAAGCGGATCGACGAACGAGTTAGGGGCCAGCACCGGCGGCAGCGCGCTAATTTCAAACGCAACAGCGTCACCTTTTGTATTCTCGCCCAACGGTGACGGGATAAATGACACGGTCACATTCCAATTTACGTTGTCTGCGCCTGATCGCATAACCCTGGATATTTTGGACCGCACTGGCACCATTGTTGTGGTGCCTCTGAACGGAGTCAATCTGGCCGCCGGCACTCAGAGCGTGATTTGGAACGGCACAACCTTGTCAAACACGCTGACTGTTGACGGGATGTATTCGTTCCGAATTCGCGGCGATGTGGCAGCGCCGGTTCTGGGCTCTTTTGGCGTGAACAATACGATTCCGGAGGCAAGCACAACCTGGTTTCTGGCAGAGGGAAGTACTGTCGGATTTCAAGCTTATGTTTTAATTCAGAACCCGAATTTTTCACCGATCGATGCCGTCATTACGTTTTTTAAGCAGAATGGCACCACGAAGGTTGACACCGAGACGGTTCCAGCTCGAACACGCACCACTGTGGCAATTCACGATCCCGTCAAGGGGGTGCCTAACGAATTCAGCGTAAGCACCAGAGTTACCGCCAATCTTCCCATCCTTGTCGAACGCGCGATGTATTTCAACAACAACCAGGCCGGAACAGACACCGCAGGCGTAACCTCATTGAGCAAAAACTGGTACTTCGCCGGCAATCGTATCTTTAGTGGAGATGAAGATTTCATTCTTATCGTCAATACCTCAACCAGCTCGTCAGCTACCGTGACGGGAACGTTCATCACGGAAGGCCAAGATCCGATTGTTCAGATCTATACCGTGGCGCCAACTGCTCGATTTACCATTGCGGTGCACGGGTGCCCGCCCGTCGGCCCGTGCCTTCCCCAGGGAAGTCGATGCTCGGTCATTCTTCAGTCGAGCATCCCTGTCGCAGCCGAACGAGCTTTTTACGTGGGTAATCGCACTGGAGGGTCCGCAGACATTGGCGCCGCTTCCCCCAGTCAGACCTGGTATTTTGCCGAGGGAGATACGTCCACAACGTTCTCGCCGACATCAATCGCGGTCAATACTTTCCTGGATATGTTTAATCCCGGCGATCTGGTCGCCTTTGTAACGGTCAACTACATGATCGAAGACGGCACCGTGATTACCGGGACCTATGCGATTGCAGGAAAGCGCCGGTTGACACTGGACCTTTCAAATCAAGCAGGAGTAGGGAAAAAATTCTCGATGGAAGTGTTGTCCAACAATCCGATCGTGGCCGAGCGAATCATGGGCTCGGGTACGGACGTCGGAGATTCCATCGGGTCTCCGACCACGGCGTTGGTGTGGAACCTTGCGGAAGGCTTCACGGCGTTCGGCTATGAAACATGGGTACTGATAAGCAATCCAGGAAATCAGACGGCAAATCTCACAGTTAATTTTCTAAAGCAGAACACGCAAACAGTCCAGCAGAACTATTCGCTGCCGCCGAAACAGCGCTTGACCATTTACGTAAATGACGTACCTGGGATCGGGACTGGAAACTTGGGGACATCCGTCAGCACCCAGGTGGTCTCCGACAAACCGGTAGTAGTCGAGCGCACTATGAGGTTTGTCAATCGTCTCGGCATGCATCAATCGTTTGGTACTCGCCAATAGGGCAATGTTTGAAACGAAAATAGATCAGGACCCACGGTAAAGAGGCAGTCGGAAAAGTGTTCATCGAAAAGCCGGCGAGCTCCCAGACCCTGTAGCGCTGCTTTGCGACACATCGTACAGAATGTGATATACAGGCGAGGTGCGAACGCATCCGAGTGCCCCAATTCCAGACGTCAAAGTGGATCATGCAAGAGAATGCATCGAGAAATTCTACAAGCCCGCCTTACCTAGAAAGCACCCTCTGACGGGCCAACTGACGAATGAATTTCAGTCATTGCTTTCACAGGCACACGCCGATCTAACGCCAGGCGAGTGCTACTTTTATCACACGATGGAGTTCAGTGCGGGCGAAGTCTCCCAGGGGGGCTGGGATTTTCGAGGAGGAGAGGATAAGTACTTAGGCTTCGTCGACTTTCAGGGGCAAAAAGTACTAGAATTTGGCCCCGCCAGCGGGTTTTTTAGCTTCTACCTCGAGTCGAAAGGGGCAGAAATTGTTTGCTTCGACATCGCTGTCGGAGCTCCCCCCGAACAGCTCTCTCTCCCGGAAGTTGACCTGGCCGCATACCTCGAAAGTGGAGCGAAGATCGCTAAAGACACGCGCAACAGTTGGTGGTACGCGCACGCAAAATACAACTCGAAAGCCAAAGCTGTCTATGGCAATATCTATGATCTTCCTCCCGATCTTGGGCGCTATGATGTTTCGACTTTCGGTTGTATTCTCCTGCACCTCTCCAATCCGTTTGCCGTACTGAGCCAAGCAGCTGCAGTCACCGATAAGGCTATCGTTGTAACCGAGCTTGTAAAAGCACCTCTCGATCTTGAAAGCAGCTATATTGAGTTTCACCCTGGGGATCGGCCGAGAAGCCCAGGCAATTGGTGGGGTCTCTCTCCAGGATCTGTCGCGAAGATGTTAACGATATTGGGGTTTCCGGAGATTTCACTAAATTACCATGCTCAAAAACATCGCATAGATCACGATCAAGCGAATCCGCTTATTGACGTGCCTCTATTTACGGTCGTGGGGGAAAAATCGAAGTATTTGCTAAAGCGCCTCAACGCGCGAACTTCTAACCTGGAGATTCAAAAGTCCCCGGATGAACAGTCGTTAATCGACGCGGCGATCCGAAATGAGATCCTTCAACACGAGATCGAAGCTCTTCGGTCCTCCACTTCCTGGCGGCTGACTCAACCAATCAGGACTGTAGCAGATGCCCTGAAGCGCTGGTTCGGTTGAATGTCGAGCAGTTGCTTCGTGATAAACTGAAAACCGTCGTGCCCGGCCACTTTAGCTGCTTCCTCACGCAAGAGCTGCGATGCATGAGATAGACGGCTACATAACTGACTTCTACCGCGAAGGCAAGAGTCACCGTTACACCGGCCAATTATCCGACGACTTCCAGCGAGCTTTGGCAAAGTTTTACGTCGATCCCCCGAAAGATCAGTGCACCTTCTATCACACGATGGAGTTTCCCTGCGGCGAGGTGGTGCCGGGGGCATGGGACCTCCGCAGGCGAGAGCAAGTCTATCTTGGTTACGTTGATTTTAGCGGACAGAGAGTTCTTGAGCTGGGCTCCGCCACTGGATATTTAGGATTCTACATGGAGGCTCAGGGCGCTGGGGTTGTCTGCTTTGATCTCCCGATTCGAACTCCGCCCGATATCATCCCGCTACCGACGACGCTCAGAAGTAAGCGATTGTACGAGCACGCGAGCTTAACAGAAAAACTGCACAAGAGTTGGTGGTACGGCCATGCAAAGCTGAATTCCAAGAATAAGGCGGTCTACGGTGACATCTATAACCTGCCGGACGACCTCGGAGATTTCGACATTGCGACCCTAGGTTGTATTCTCCTGCATCTCCGCGATCCTTTTGCCGCACTTCAACAGGCTGCCTGCAGAACGGAGAAAGCCATCATTGTAACCGACGTCGTATGGACTCCCTTGGAGATGAAAAGAGCCCTGATGGAATTTAATCCAGGAAATCCGCCCGAGTATCCGACAAACTGGTGGGGGATCTCTCCCGGCGCTGTTTCAAGAATGCTCAACATACTGGGGTTCAGTAGTATCGATATTTACTATCACACGCAGAAACACCGGCCGGTGCACAATATCGGCGGCTCGTCTTTCACCGACAAATGCCTGTTTACGATTGTTGGCCAGCGACATCCGCATTATGTGGACCGACATCCGATGCCAGAGTCAGAAGTGGCGATCCAAGCCGAGCTGGCACGGCAGTGGTTAGCCGATCCCGACATCGAAGCCCTCAATGCACGGATATCGCAGCTCAACGCACAGATATCGCAGTTCAATGCAGAGATATCGCACCTGAACCTGCAAATATCGCACTTCCAGGAGCAAGTTGACGCTCTTAAGTCTTCAACTTCCTGGCGTCTTACCGCCCCTATTCGCCTGGTTGGCAGAATCCTCAAAGGGCGCTGACCCGGATTATTCACAAATACTCACCGCAGAGGCGCCGAGAACGCAGAGGTGACGCAGAGCCAACTCAGCCCGCGAAGCGGGCGTCCAGCGTGTAGCCCCCGGCGCAGCGAAGCGGAGCCGGGGGCCAAGTAGGGTTTCGCAGAGGGAGCCCGCAAGGCGGGCGACAGGGGGTTTAGCTTAATTGGAGTCCGGCTTGAAATCGGTGTGATATGCCCCAAGAAGCGCCGCCTTGTTGATTAGATGGCATAGCTTCAACGTGGCAAATACGATGCGATACAGGATTTTCTGCTGTCGCCCGCCCTGCGGGCTCTCAGCGCGAACCCCCAACTAACCCTCCGGCTCCGCTTCGCTGCGCCGGGGGCTACACGCTTGACGCCCGCTCCGCGGGCTCAGACCTATTCTCAATCGAATGTAGAAACTCCAGAGCCCGCCCTTTTAAGGCCGGGCGAACGAATTATTAATCTGATTTTCGTCGCGTAGCGACGATTGAGCCTGGGTTGAATCAATCGTCGCTACACTGGAGCAGAGTTTCTCCATGAACACGCCGAGTTGGCCGCGAGCGTACCGCGCTCTTTCCACTGTGATCTATGCAACTTTCTTGGTCGAACGGCATCGGTTAATCTAGCGTGCGGCGAGAGTAATCTCATCTGGCCGCAATTTGCCTTGGGTAATTCTCGCAAAGGAACCTAGGTTAAAAGAAATTAATCCTATGAGTAGGAGCGTCGTTGTTTTTTGCTTCATTCTGGCTTGTTTCTGCCTGCTTGCTCAGGCTACCAGTTTCATTCTCCTATCCCGGGACGAGCTGGTTTCCGACTCAGACGCAGTGGTCCGAGGCCGTGTCTCTTCCCTTCAGAGCATCGTCTCTGAAAATGGAACCATCCTCACCTTCATAGGTGTGACGGTAGAACGTGATCTGTTGCGTCAGATTCCGCCGCAAACGACTATTTATTTCGAAGAATTGGGCGGCAGGTTTGAAGGTACTTCAGCCTGGGTGTTTGGCGCGCCCGAAGTGGAGTTGGGAGAGGACGTTGTTATCTTTGCAAAGCTTCAAGCTGACGGGTTTTTCAGAATTGCACAATTGTTTCAAGGAAAATTTGGAGTCGAGCCGTCAGGCCGTCTCAGGCAGGAGATGCCCGGAGCAGTGGGGCTATTCAGACGAGACACGAGACGTTTTGAAAGATTAGAAGAGATTGAACAAGTCACTGCGAATACGAATACCCGCACGTTGGGGCATTTTGCAACCGAACTGCGGCTTGCAAAATCCGAAAGCTTGGCACAATTTTCGTTTCGCGGCGTAGCCGATGCCGGGCAGCCGCGCAAGAAGCGTGAGTCCAGCGGCGGGAGTGCCAGCGCTGACAGCACGGTTTCTACGACACAGTCCTTTTTCACTCTAATGGGCGGTGGAATTCGATGGAGAGAGTTTGACTCCGGCGGCTCGGTTTCATGGGTCACCAATCCCGCCAGCTCTCCCGTTGGCAGTGTAGCAGCCACGTTGAGCGTGGTTAATAGTGCGGTACAAGCCTGGAACACCATCGCAGGAACGAGGATCAGAACAGCCAACGGCAGCACGACCAGTTTGTCCGGCCGCAATTCTGACGGGGCTAACGTAATCAGCTTCGGTGATCCCCAGGGGATTATTACCGATCCGGTGGGTTGCGCTGGCATACTGGCCATTACCTACGTAACGTTTTCCAGCACGGGGAGCATGGTAGTCAACGGCACCAACTTTAAACAGATATTCGAAGCCGATATTGTTTTCAATAATGGTTTTGACTGTTTTCTGTCGAACGCCACCAATCTGGCTGAAGTGCTCGCTCACGAGTTGGGACACGGAATCGGTATGGGCCACTCTTCCGAAAATGCTGCGGAACCGGATCCCATCCTGAGGGATGCATTGATGTATTACCGCGCGCACGGAGATGGCCGCGGCGCATCCGTCCGCGTTGACGACATTCGAGCCGCCCAGTTCGTCTATCCGTCAGGCAGCTCTTCTGCTCAGATTTCCGGAGTCAGCGCGACGCCCTTTGTGATCTCTCCGAATGGAGACGCCCTAAACGATACACTCACCATTCAGTTCACTCTCTCCGCCTCGGACCAAATCACTGTTGAAATTCTCGACCATAATGGTGTTGTTGTTGCTGTTCCGCTCAATGCGTCCAATTTGAACGCGGGCGGCTACAGCATCACCTGGAACGGAGTCACTTCTTCGGGAGCGACAGCTAATGATGGGATGTACACATTTCGCATCAGAGGCGTCTCTACGGCCACAGGCAATTTCGGAATCAACAACACGATTCCCGAGGTCAGCACATCGTGGTTTCTCGCAGAAGGGAGCACGGTAGGCTTTCAGGCTTACATTCTAATTCAGAATCCCAACGATTCGCCGGTCACCGCCAACGTCACTTTTTTTAAGCAGGACGGAACGACGCAGACGTACAGTGAAACCGTGGCTGCTCGAACGCGCACCACTGTGCCGATCCACCGAGAGGTTCCTAATACATTCAGCGTGAGCAGCAGAGTGACCGCGAATCTTCCGATCATTGTGGAACGGGCCATGTACTTTAACAACAATAACGGTGGCCACGACACGATAGGAGCCATTACCACTAACAACAATTGGTTCTTTCCAGCCAATCATACTTTTGCCGGCGATGAAGATTTCATTCTGATCGTCAACCCTTCCGGCACTTCGGCAACGACAATTACGGCGACATACATTTTCGAGAACCGGGCTCCTCTGGTTCAGACATACCCTGTCGGGCCGAATACCCGTTTCACGATTCCGGTGCATGGAATCGTTTCAGGCGTGCGCGTCTCGGTTCGCCTGCAATCGACGCTGCCAATTGCTGCCGAAAGAGCGTTTTACATTAACAACCGCACCGGAGGGGCCGCAGGTGTCGGCGCGGTCTCGCCCAGCCTGACCTGGTATTTTGCAGAAGGAGATACATCGAACTTAACTTCTCCGGGTAACGCCACGACCATTCTGGAGCTTGCTAATCCCGGTAGTCTGGCTGCAAACGTCACCGTCAATTACCTGCTTGAAAACGGCTCTGTCATTTCCAAAGCGTACAGCATCGGTGCTCAGCGCCGGCTGGCGCTGGACGCAGCCACCGAAATTGGCGCTGGACAACGATTCTCTATGGAAGTGATTTCAGACCAGCCGATCGTCGCTGAACGTTTGATGTTTTCGGGCACCGATGTGGGAGATTCGGTTGGCTCTCCCACCACCGCGTATGTATGGAACTTGGCGGAAGGTTTCACCGCCTTCGGTTATGAAACTTGGGTCCTGGTGAGCAATCCCGGGAATCAGAATGCCAATGTGACGGTTCGTTTTCTACAGCAAAACGGACAAAACGTGATTCAGAATTACGCAATAGGAGCCAAACAGCGACTGACCGTTTATGTGAACAACTTCATTCCGGCCACGTCAGTCAGCACTCAAGTCACCTCCGATCAGCCCATCGTGGTGGAACGAACGATGAAATTCTCCAATCGCCTGGGGATTCACCAATCCATGGGCGTGCGGCAGTAGCCGCCGTTTGCAAAAATGGGACAATCCCAACTGAGCCGCGCGCGTAAGCAAGCGGACCCTCCATGTATCACATCGTCCCACCGTCGCCACGAAGTGTAATATCGAGGGTC
>DASYPF010000451.1:0-4432 GCA_036006905.1 Acidobacteriota bacterium | reverse complement strand
TCATCGGTCATGGGTCAGCAATCATCGGTCATCAGTCATCGGTCAGCAGTCATCGGTCATCAGGTCCGCAGGTCAAACAGTTCCGTCAGTGCGCAAGTCAACGGACTAGAGCTCAGAAGTCGTATTTGACGTGGTGACCCTACACACCTGATGACCGATGACTGATGACTGATGACCGATGACTGATTACTGAAAACTGAGGCTGAGATTGCTGCTATCCGCCAACTGCGACCTTTCCATTTCTTGAGGTGGTTCTCTTATCGGTTCTTGCTATATGGCGGCGAGACGGGTGGCGTGACTTGGCTGCGACGTGTGCGCGGCGCGACTTAAGGTGCCGTACTTTATGAGAGACCCGGTAATTCCGTGCGTGGACTTTGTTTTTCTTTATTCCTCCGACCGGCGCCGCCCTTGCGATCCAGCGTTGGCCTTCCGGGCTGAGGGTTGCCAACATCTGACGCGCTTCTCCGTCCGGCAACCTCAACGTGTAACCGGCAGGAAGCTTGCCGAAGCTCCGGTGGATATCGACGGATAATCCAGGATTGTAGGCCCGCAGAGTACCTTCGGAGACCCGGTCGATTGCCGCTTGTTGTTCCTTTCTTGATCCGTTCTTTACGGTCAACCTTGCAAACCGCAGCGGTTCCGCCATTTTGGCAAGCGGAAAATACCTCCGGTAATTCTTGGCGCAATCCAGCGCCGCGAGAAACTCCGAATAAAAATTTTTCGATGCAAACCCGAAATATTTGCTCTCGTACTTGTCCAGAATCGAAAGGTAGTCTTCACCAAACGCTGCTCTTGCGCGCAGCATTCCGTTGGTGCCATGGTTATACGCAGTAATTGCCAGCGGCCAGCTTCCCAGTAATCGATAGTTCTTCAACAATAACGCGGCAGCGGCCTCCGTAGCTCGAATCGGATCCCGCCGTTCGTCCATCAGTGAATTGAGGGTCAGCAGCCCGCGCGCCGTGCCGCGCATGAATTGCCAGATTCCGGCAGCCCCGACCTTAGAATAGCTGGCATAATCGAATGATGATTCCACATGTGGTAGATAAGCCAGTTCTTCGGGCAGGCCCTTTTCGACAAAAGTGCTCTTGATGTAAGGGAGATAAAGGCCGGAGCGAATCACCCCTGCTTCAAATCTGTCTTTCACGCCGCGCTGATCGCGCACGCGCGCCATGGCTGCCAGCAGGGAACTAGAATCGATCGGCGCTCTCGCCTTCATCAGTGCCTTGTACACATCCTTGTGCGTGGAACTGGATCCGGCCGCTTCTACGCCATACGTTGCAAGATCTTTCAGCGCGTTTTCTATCTTGGTGGCCTCTTCTTCAACTTTGTTTCTTTGCTTGATCCGCTCTTCTTCGGAAACCTCGGGCAAACGATCGAAAGATAACACTTTGTAAACAATGGCGAGATTTTCGCGATCGTGAAATACTACGCTGCGCCGGTCGTACTCCGCATAAACCATCCTCCAAAAAGCAATCCGAGACTCCAATCCTTTGTGGGGAAAAAGCTGATCTACTGAGGCTAAGTCGAAATCAGAGGCAGTTTCTGCCCGAACAACCGGAACTGCACTGAATAAAAGGAAAATGGAGAGAAGCGTAGAAAAACTGCGCATTCTATGTCCAATTATATTGATTTTGTCAATCATGTCAATAAGTTATTCATCTACTATAGTTTAGATGTAAAATTAGGGCCATTAGTTTCTATATTTACTCTTGACCTCGCTTCTATATTTTAATGTCGATAGATGCTCATTGTCTGTGATCCGGCTTTATAGAGAATATCATTCGCAAACGAGTATGAGATGGCAGTGTTTGACAACAAGAGACTAAAATCCTATTACTTGCACGGACTAAAGTATGCGTTTGGATAAATTTACCGTTAAGGGACAGGAAGCACTCGAGGCGGCGGCGAATCTGGCCAACCGCCATGGGCACCAACAGGTTGAGCCTGAACATCTTCTGCTGGCATTACTGCAGCAGAAAGACGGCACCGTCGCCGCGGTATTGGCCCAATTGGAAGTCGACCGTCAAAGACTTCAGGGCGAGGCAGAGAAGGCCATCCTTACTTTCCCGCAAGTCGCTGGCGGCGGACAGAACTACCTTTCTTCGCAATTGAATGAAGTACTGAACAAAGCCCAGCAAGAAGCGGATGACTTTAAAGACCAGTACGTCAGCACCGAGCATCTGCTGCTTGCGCTGGCCGACTCGAAGACCCGAGTGGGCGACATCTTGCGCCGAAATAGCGTCCAGCGTGACAGAATTTTGATCGTGCTGCGAGGTATCCGCGGCAGCCAAACCATCACCGATCAGAATCCGGAGGACAAGTATCAGGCTTTGGCGCGCTATGCCAAGGACTACACCGAGCTGGCCCGCAAGGGAAAACTCGATCCGGTAATCGGACGTGATGACGAGATCCGGCGTGTCATCCAGGTGCTTTCCCGCCGGACAAAAAATAATCCCCTCCTGATCGGAGAACCCGGAGTGGGCAAGACTGCGATCGTAGAGGGGCTGGCTCAGCGCATCACCTCCAAGGACGTGCCGGAGGGATTGCGCACCAAGCGAATCGTGGGTTTGGATTTGGGAGCCGTCCTGGCCGGCGCCAAATATCGCGGGGAGTTTGAAGAACGGCTCAAGGCGGTGCTCAAAGAGATCGAACAAGCCGAAGGAAATATCATTTTGTTCATCGACGAGCTTCACACGCTCGTGGGAGCAGGCGCCGCCGAAGGCGCGGTGGACGCGTCCAATATGCTCAAGCCGGCCCTGGCGCGCGGAGAGCTTCGTTGTGTCGGCGCCACCACTCTTGGCGAATACAAGAAATATGTTGAAAAAGACGCGGCGCTGGAACGCCGCTTTCAGCCGGTTTACATCGCGCCTCCCAGCGTCGCCGACACGGTCGCGATTTTGAGAGGCCTTAAAGAAAAATACGAAGTGCATCACGGCGTCCGCATCACCGATGACGCGCTGGTGGCAGCGGCCAGACTCTCGGATCGTTACATATCCGATCGCTTTCTACCGGACAAAGGCATCGATTTGATCGACGAGGCGGCCTCTAAACTGCGCATCGAGATTGACAGCATGCCGACCGAAATCGATGAAGTGGAGCGAAGGATCCGCCAGCTTGAAATCGAGCGCCAGGCTATTTCCAAGGACAAGAACCCCTCTTCGCTCGACCGTCTCGCTGTGCTGGAACGGGAGTTGAGCGACCTGCGCGAAAAAAGCACCCAGATGAAGCTGCACTGGAAAAAGGAGAAGGAGATCATCGATCAGATCCGGCGCCACAAAGAGGAGCTGGATAACCTGAAATCGGAGGAGCAAAAAGCCGAGCGCGAAGGAGATCTTGGCAAAGTTGCGGAATTGCGCTACGGCCGTTCCGTGCAGATCCAGCAGGCGCTCGATAAAGCGAACAGCGAATTGGTCGCATTGCAAAAAGATCAGAAGATGTTGAAAGAAGAAGTAGACGCCGAGGATGTTGCAGAAGTGGTTTCTAAGTGGACCGGTATCCCGGTCGCCCGAATGATGGAGACTGAAAAACAGAAGCTGCTCCAAATGGAAGACCGGCTGCGTCTTCGGGTGGTGGGTCAGGATCAGGCTCTGCAGGCAGTCGCTAACGCCGTGCGGCGCTCGCGCGTTGGATTCCAAGACGAGAAAAGACCTATCGGTTCATTTATTTTCCTGGGCCCGACGGGGGTGGGAAAGACCGAGACCGCGCGGGCGCTGGCCGAGTTTCTGTTCGATGATGAAAAAGCAATGGTTCGCATCGACATGTCCGAGTACATGGAAAAGCACGCAGTGGCTCGGCTGATTGGCGCGCCTCCGGGCTATGTCGGCTATGAAGAGGGCGGATACCTGACGGAAGCTGTCCGTCGGCGGCCATATTCGGTGGTGCTCTTCGACGAAATTGAGAAAGCACATCCCGAAGTGTTTAACGTCTTGCTGCAGATCCTCGATGATGGACGACTCACCGATGCCAAAGGCCGCACCGTGGACTTCAAAAATACCGTAATCTTGATGACATCGAATCTTGGAAGTCAGTGGCTGTCAGACATTTCGCAAAAGCTTTCGGACGATGAATTGGAACGCCGCGTTCAGGAAGCGCTGCGGGCGCAATTCAAGCCGGAATTTCTGAACCGCATCGACGACATCATTATCTTCAAGCGGCTGGGGCCCGAGCAGTTGCGTGAAATCGTCGGTATCCAGTTGCGGCGAATGGCACAGCTGTTCGCTCACCGAAATATCGAGTTGCAGGTCACAGAAGGAGCAAGGGACCACCTGGCCCGCGAAGGATACGACCCAGCATATGGCGCAAGACCGCTCAGACGGCTGCTTCAAAAGGAAATCCTCGACCGCCTTTCGACAAAACTGCTGGAAGGCGAAATTCATGAGGGCGATCAAGTGGTTGTCGATTTCGACCCGAGCAGCGGTGAACTCGCTTTTTC
>DASYPF010000450.1:0-6170 GCA_036006905.1 Acidobacteriota bacterium | reverse complement strand
CGGCAGAAGGCAGGGGGAAAGCGTCATTGGTCATTCGTCATTAATCTTAAGCTAGAGACAGATCTTGATCACGCACGCTCGACCAGAGCGACGGATGACAAATGACGAATGACGCTTTCTCCCTGCCTCCTGCCGACTGCTTACTGCCTACTGCCTACTGCTTACTGCTTACTGCCAAAACCCTCGGCCCTTCCTCGTCGAGCATCCTTTGCCACGCCTGCGCCCGATCCGTCATTCTCGGATAAAGCGCTTTCATCTTTGGACGCAACTGCGCATAGCGCGCGAGCACTCTTCCCAAGTATCGGTCCAGAAGGTCATCAAGCAACTTCGCCAGCCAGGCGGCAAAAGCGGGAGATTGGCCGTCAGTAGAAACGGCCACAGCCAGATGTCCACGACGCACCACTGCAGGAAAATGAAAATCGCAATGCCGGGGATCGTCGGCCAGGTTCACCAGGCAGTGTCTCTTCTTTGCCAAATTGTAGATCCAGGCGTTGGCGCTTGGATCATCCGTCGCGCCGCAGATAACGTCGGGCGAGCCCAGATGCGCCTCGCGAAAAATGTCTCGAATCCATACAATTGAGCCGCGTTGCGAAAGGCGGGCCAGTACTGGAGTCACTTGGGGACTGATCACGCGCACCTGGGCGCCGCAGTCAAGAACTGCTCTAACCCGCTTCTCCGCGATGTTTCCGCCACCGATGACAAGGCAGGCTTTATTTTCCAAATTGAGGCTAACGGGACAGAGCCTGTACTTCTTCATACCGTTCCTGTTCGAGGTTCCTCAGCCGGTCATTTCCAACACGCATGCAGAAGTCGCCGAAACGTTCCTGGTCCTGGCGGTGCTGGCGCCAGCCAGCAAGCAATGCCGCCGAAGTATCCGCCAGGCCGTCTGAAGACACATTTTCATAGAGCAGGGCAGCCAGCCGCGTCCCCTCCAGATTTCCGCCGACGTAAACGTTATACAGATCCTTGGACGATCCCATAAACGCGAGTTCCGCGACTGGCGGACGCGAGCACGCATTGGGACAGCCGCTCATGCGAATCTTTACTTGTTCATCACCAAAACCTAGAACTTCCAATGCATCAATCAGTGAAGGAAGAAAACGTTCTGCTTCAGCCAGCGCCAATCCGCAAGTTGGAAGTGCAGGACACGCTAGTGACTGCCGGCGCAAATTGGAAATCTGTTCAGCCAGCGCGACACCGTGATCGGACAGGATCTGTTCTACTTCGCGCCGGTTTTCTTCTCGAATATGCGCCAGGATAATGTCTTGCGTCGGCGAAAGACGGATTGCCGGCCGGAACCGCTCGATGACAGTGGAAAGTCCGGTTTTTAGCGCAGAACCAGGGTTGTCGCGGATCCTGCCGTTTTCGACAAAGACACCGAGATAGAAAAAGCCCGGTCGTTGTTCCGGATGCCAGCCGAGGTGAGCGAGATTTTGTCCGATGTTTATTCTGCGAGGCATCTCCAGGGTAGCGCCAAGACGTGATTCCAGTTCCTGGCGGAAGCGCTTCACTCCCAATTGCTCCATTACGTACTTCAGTCGCGCACGCTTTCGATCGGCCCGGTCGCCGAAATCACGATAGATGTCAGTGAGGCGCGTGATGGTATCGATTAGGCCTTCAGGCGGAACAAACGCGACCGGGTCGGCCAGCCGGGGAAAAGTCTGTACTTGTCCATTCGTGCTTCCCATGCCGCCACCAGCCAGCACGTTAAAACCGGCTAAACCTGAATGGCTCGCATCAGGAATCGCGATCAGCCCGACGTCATTTGTGAAGACATCAACGCAATTGTCATCGGGCAGTGCAATTCCAATTTTGAATTTTCGCGGCAGGTAAGTTTTTCCATAGAGAGGTTCGTCTTCGACAGCGTCAGTCTTCAGGCGTTCCCCATCCAGCCAGATTTCGTAATAGGCAGTGGACCTAAAAGAGAGATGTTTGGAAATCAGCGCGGCCCAATGGCGGGCGTCAAACCAACCGCCTTTCTTGAGATCTGAAACCGGGCAGGCGATGACATTTCTCGTTCCATCACCGCAGGCTCCGTAGGTAGTCACCATTCCGGAATTCAACATCTGAATGGCATTCTGCAAGTTGGACTTGCCCACACCATGAAACTGAACATCCTGACGGGAGGTAATGCGCAGAGTCCCGTCTCCGAAAAATTCAGAGATGCGGTTCAAAACTATCCACTGCTCGGCTGTGAGAGCTCCTCCCGGCAGCTTGGTGCGGACCATGAATTGGTAGGCCTTTTCCTGGCCGATTTCCTTGCGTTGGACACGCTGGTCCCTATCTTCCTGCTGATAAATGCCGTGAAATTTTAGAAGGTGGGTGGTTTCCTTGGCGAAGTGCGTGGTTTCCAGTTTCAGCTCTTCGGCAATGGTTCCGCGCAGGCCGCGGCTGTTTTCTTTGATTGTTTCAACTTTTGATAATTTCCCGCTCATGACTCGCTCCAAAAAAAAGCCCCGGGGCTTTGGGTCCCAGGGTGCTTTGGAAATCCCTTTCTAAAATGATTTCTAGCCCACTTTGAGCCTCACGCCCCGGATTTTGGAGGGCTACAACAGCAGTAGACGAACATGACGGAAGCGTGGAAATTTGGATTGGTGTAGTGCACTATCTTGATAAACTCAATCGGAATTATAGACATTTCCTAGGCATGTTATCGACCGCCGAGTTAGCAGTCAAGCAAAAAGGGCGACGGCATCCATTTAAAATTGAGATGGGAATGTTTCGTGGAGGTGATGAACAAGACGAACACGGCACAGGCGCACAAGCCCGCCGCCCACCCCGTGAAGGTGTGAAAAATTCGCTTCACCGCCGAGACGCAGAGATCGCCGAGGTTCGCGGAGAATTCATTCTATCTCTGCGTCAATTCTGCGTTCTCTGCGTCTCTGCGGTGGGTGCAGTTTGTCAACTTTCATCCCAAGAACAGCTTCGTGAATTCCTAAACCGAGCACAGGTCCGGGATCGACTTCAGATTCATCCCCGCATTCCTTCAACAACCAGCGCATGGATTTGGCGGCGCGCTTCCTTCATTCCTTCTGTCCTGCGAGAAGGGAATACTCGATTGCTCAAAACACAGATATAGAGTTCTCGATCCGGATCGATCCAAATGGAAGCGCCGGTAAATCCGGTGTGCCCGAAGCTGTTGCTCCCCAATGCCGGACCGGCAGAACCGGCTGGTGTAGGGGTATCCCAGCCCAGCCCCCAGCTGGACTGAAGCAACCACGCTTGACGATGAGTCCAGGAGCGGAAAAATTGGACTAAGTTCTTCATGGCTGGCGTCGATGATTCGTTGGCCCCACGGACAACGGCGGCAAGAACGAGCTGGGCAAAACGAGCAACTCCCGCGATCTTTCCGAATATTCCCGCATGTCCGGCTGCCCCACCAAATAACCGCGCGTTCTCGTCATGTACAATGCCCTGGAGGTAACCGTGAAGTCGAAAATCCAACTCCGTCGGGGCGATGCTTCCGGCTTGTCCTGCGCCATCAAGACGAGTTGCGACGAGCGTTGTGTTCCAACCGCCAGACGTGGAGGCTGATGACTCGAGCGGAGGGCCGAACTGAATGGAATCCAATCTCAAAGGCAAGAGCACCTGTTCCTGCACTAAATTCCGGAAGGTCTGGTCGAACACTTGTTCTAGAATACGCCCAAGAAGCATGTAACCGAGATCGCTGTACACCGACTTTGATCCAGCCGGATATTCGGGGTCGCAGTCGATTATCGCTTCGATTACCTCCTCACCGTTACGGCAGGCGTAAAAGAATGGACGATATGCGGGAAGCCCGGAACTGTGAGACAACAAGTGTCTTATTTCTGCTTCGGGAACGCGAATGTGTGGAAAGAAATGCCTCACGGGCGTTTCCAGAGTTAACCGTTCCTGTCGAACTGCCTGCATCGCCGCTGTGACAGTCGCGATCGGTTTTGTCAGCGAAGCCAAATCGTACCAGGTATTGAGACCAACCGCCGAAGCATCGGGATGATAAGTTATCCGTCCGGCAAAAAGATATTCGGGTGGACTGCTGGACTTTCCGAACGCGATGGCACAACCGGGAAACAGCCGGCGCTGGATGCAATCCTCACAGTAGCTAGTTACAGTGTTCACAAAATAATATTTCGAGTTTTAACCCGAAGCTTAGGAGATTGAGTATGACACGGATCTTGTCGCTCGTTCTTGCTTTCATCCTTTCGATTCAGCCTTGCTTGGCCCAATCGCGAGCCGCAGGCCGGCAGGCGCGCTATGACCTGCGGGTCCTGCGTTGCATCGACCAGGTGGTTGCCGATGCGATCCGAGAAAAACAGGCTTTAGGTGCGGTAGTAGTCGTGGGCACTCGCGACCACATCCTCTACCGGAAAGCCTTTGGCTGGAGGACCACCGGCGAACATCAGGAGCTGATGACGTTGGACACAATATTTGACATGGCTTCCTTGACGAAAGCAAC
This sequence comes from Acidobacteriota bacterium, assembly GCA_036006905.1. Lineage (GTDB taxonomy): Bacteria > Acidobacteriota > UBA6911 > JACQSX01 > JACQSX01 > DASXTB01. The sequence goes on along the minus strand of DASYPF010000450.1, from coordinate 1,735 downwards.
CGCTACGGCCACATCGGTCCTCATTTTGGCCGAGCGCGGGGAGCTCTCACTGAACGATCGCGTTTCCAAATACCTTCCGGAGTTTAAAGGAAAGGACAAAGACGCAGTAACAATCCGCCATTTGCTGACGCACTATTCCGGCCTGCGACCCGACGTGGACGTGAAAGAATCGTGGAAAGGTTACGAGACAGGAATGCAATTGGCTTACCAGGAGAAACTGCAGGCGGAACCCGGAACAAAATTCATTTATTCAGATATCAATTACTTCCTGCTTTCCCAAATTGTGCACAAGGTCACCGGTCAATTCATTGACGACTTTGCAAGGAACAATATTTTCAAGCCGCTGCACATGGAGGACACCGGTTTCCTTCCGCCCGCGTCGAAAAGGTCGCGCATCGCGCCTACAGAGCCACGGGAAGGTGAGATGATCCGGGGCGAAGTGCACGACCCAACATCATTTCGAATGGGTGGCATTGCCGGCCATGCCGGCCTATTTTCAACCGCGCGGGACATGGGCATCTATGCGCAAATGATTCTAGGCGGTGGCGTCCGGCACGGAGTCAGGATCCTTTCCCCTTATGCCGTGCTGGCCATGACGACGCCGCAAAATCCTGCCGGAATGTCTGACGCGCGCGGCTACGGGTGGGATATTGATACTAGTTATTCAGTACCGCGCGGTGACTTTTTTCCGAGAGGGAGCTTTGGCCATACCGGTTTTACCGGAACCTCACTCTGGATGGATCCCTATTCAGGGTCTTTCGTTTTAATTCTCAGCAGCCGACTTTATCCGGAGGGCAAGGGAAATGTCAGCTCGCTGCGCGCCCGAATCGCATCGATTGCAGCGGCGGCTGTAAGGATGGATATTCGGGGAATGTATAAGTAATGAAAGTCGCAGGTCGAATGTCGAAAGTCACATCAGCCATCAGCTATCAGCCGTCAGCAGTCAGGCATGAAGTAATGCTAATAATCGGTTATCAATAATGACCGGCGACTGTTGAGCGTTGACTGATGACTGATAGCTGACGGCTGATGGCTGAAAGCTAATAGCTACCTCCTTCGACTCAATCACTTCAGCTTCTCTCGCGCAAGTTGTAGCGCAATTTGCACTGCCTCGTCTGCGGAACTTGCGTAGTGAAGATCGGGATGTGGGCCTTGCGGGAAAGCGAATTTCCAGGTTTCGAGTCCAACCACGGGAACTTCGAGTCTCAGGGCAAATCCGATTTCCGAGAGTGTCCCGTAACCTCCCCCGATCGCCACGGCAGCGTGACTCGAACGAATCAGCACCACGTTCCTTGCTTCACCAATACCCGTGACAATAGGTACGTCGATGTACCGATTCGCATCGCGATCGGATGTGCCTGGCAGAATTCCAATCGCGGTGCCCCCGGCCTGTTTGCAGGCGCGCGCGGCAGCCTCCATCACTCCTCCGAGACCTCCACACAACAGGATGGCCCCGTTGGTAGCAATTAAGAATCCAACTTTTTCGGCTAGCAGGTCCGTAGTGGGTGCTGATCTAGAAGTCCCAATTACGGCGATGCGCAATTTTAGATCTCGAATCATGACGGTCGTAAATAATCTTGCCGCAAATGAACGCGTGAGTCTGGGGGCTGGGGGCTGGGGGCTAGGGGGTGGGGGCTGGGGGGTTGGGGCTGGGGGCTGAAGAAGGAAGACCAAGGATCGGGCACCCGGGAATTAAAGCCGTGATACTGAATGCTGCTCCTGACTCCAAGCCCCA
>DASYPF010000449.1:0-14763 GCA_036006905.1 Acidobacteriota bacterium | reverse complement strand
AATCGTTTCCTCATAAATGGCTCCTAGGCTAGTTTCTGTCGCAAAACAGGAAATGTCAGAGCCCGGAGCGTAAGCGACGGGTCCCGCCAGAGTAAGTCGGCGATCCAAACCTTCATCTGGCGGAGGTTGTTACTCTGGCGGGACCCGTCGCTTACGCTCCGGGCTCTGTCGTTTTCGCCGTTGTTACTCTGGCGGGACCCGTCGCTTACGCTCCGGGCTCTGACGTTTTCGCCGACGCTCGGACCTTCTTCGATAGGTGCTGTTTCGTCCGCAATCCGAAACCGGATCTCAAGGTTTGCCAACTGGTTATCGGACAGCTCATAATAATTGGTTGGAGAGTAACTCAAGCATCACCATTGCGAGAATGACTAAACAATCCGGGATTCGCAATCCGAGATTATCGAACAATTCGCAATCCGAAATCCGCAATCCGAAATCAAAAGATCCGCAATCCGAAATCCGCAATCCGAAAGCACAAGGTCCGCAATCCACAATTCGCAATCCGCAATTAAATGATCCGCAATTGGAGACGCCTGGCCCCAGCCTGGAACAAGATCTCGATGCTGCGCGAAAAGAGCTGGCTGACAACATCCGTTCAAAACGAGCGGGCTCTGAGGCGCTGTCTCAGTACTCGGGTCGAATTGACCACTTGATTCGCCGCCTCTACGCCGGCGCCGAAGGCCAACTGCAGTCGCCCGGCGCTGTTCTTGCTCTCGGCGGCTATGGCCGCCGGCAACTTTGTCCCTATTCGGATGTCGATCTGCTGGTCCTCTTTGAGGGAAAGATCGCTCGTGCCGAGGAGAAATTTCTCAAGTTATTTCTCCACCCGTTGTGGGACCTGCGCCTGGATCTGGGACATCATGTGCGCGAGCTGGAGGAATTCCAGCATCTGGAAAAGGACAACCCTGAATTTGTTCTAGCCGTGCTGGACGCCCGTTTCGTGGCGGGGGAGACGCATCTCTACGAGCGGTTCTATCGCCTTTTTCACAGCCCGAACTCGCAATGGTACCGGCAAATCCTGGATCTGCTGCTGCACCTGGTCGATCAGCGTCATGCCCGTTTCAACAATACCTTCTATCAACTCGAGCCCGATGTTAAAGAAGCTCCCGGAGCGCTGCGCGATCTGGTCGCGGGGCGATGGATCCACTTCCTGACGGATGAAATCAATCGAACCGCAGCCAATCAGTATCCCGGCAGCGCATACATAGACCAAGAACGGCTCGCGCAGGCGGAAAACTTCCTGCTGCAAATCCGAGCCATGCTGCACCTGGAGAGCCGGCGCAACCAAAACGTGCTCAGTCACGACCTTCAGGAGAGAATTGCCGAGCTGCTCGGTTATCCCGGATCGGGGGCCCAGCATCGCGTCGAAACCTTCATGAGCGACTACTTCCGGCACGCGCGCACCGTGTCGCGATTCCTCGAATCGGCCCGCAGGGCGGTGCGCGTGCGGCGAAAGGACGTCAAACCGGTTCCGCTCGGCCAGAACCTGGAACATTTCCGATGCGAAATTCACTTCCGCGATTTGGAGAAGGCGGCATCACAGCCGACTTCCTGGCTGGCGGCGTTCCGCGCGGCCATCGAGGAGGGATGTCCGGTTTCCGATGAAGCGTTGTCGCTGATTCGGCAGAACCTGGTGCAGTATCGCGCCGAGTCTTTCTTCCCGACAGAAACAGAAACGGAAATGCTGCTGGATTTCCTTCGTCCCCGGTCCGGACTCTACGGACGTCTTTCCGAAATGCACGACTGCGGCTTGCTGGGACAGATGTTTCCCGAGTTTCAGCCGATCTTCTGTCGCGTGATTCGCGACTTTTATCACAAATACACTGTCGACGAGCACACACTGCTGACCATTCGCAATCTGGAAAGATTGTGCGAGCCGGTCAATCCCAGCCGTGAGCGATTCAGTTCCATCCTAAAAGAGTTGCAGTCTCCTGAATTGTTGGTTCTAGCCTTGCTTTTGCATGACGTTGGAAAATGGAAAGCGGAAAATCATGCGGAAGAAAGCGTGCACATGGCGCAGAACGTATTCCATCGCCTGCGCCTGCCGGCTGAGTCCGCCGGGAAAATTGAGTTCCTGATTAAGAACCACTTGCAGCTCTCACTGGTGGCGTTTCGCAGGGACACAGAAGATCCCGACGTGGTGCGAAGATTTGCGGCGCTGGTCGGCACCGAAGAGAACTTGAAGACGCTTTGTTTACTGACGCTGGTTGACATTGAGGCGGTCAGCCCCGACACGCTCACTCCGTGGAAAGAAGAACTCATCTGGCAGCTTTACGTGGACACTTACAATCAACTGACGCTCGGTTACGGTGACGAAGTCATTGAAGGGGACTTGCCCAGTCTGGCGGAAGTGCTGGCAGACCGCCCGGACGATTTAACCCAACCTGAGATTTCCAGCTTTCTGGAGGGATTTCCCAGGCGTTACCTGAAGCTGGTGGATAAAGAAACCATCTATCGCCATGTCCGTCTCTCACGCAACATCCACCCCGATGAGATCCATCTGTCGCTGGAAAAGAAAGCAGCGATGTGGGAACTGAGCGTAGTGACTCTGGACAAGCCTTTTCTTCTGGCCAACATCTTCGGAGTGCTGGCTTACTTTGGAATGGACATTCTGCGCGGCCAGGCGATGACGAGCCTCAGCGGCCTGGTGCTGGACATTTTTCAATTCACCGACCATGAAAAATTCTTCAAGTTAAACCCGGGAGGGATCGCACAGTTTAAACAAATGCTGCAGGATGTCGTCGCCGGAAACACGGAGCTCGCTTCGCTTCTGCGGGGCAAGGAGAGCAGCGTGCTTTATCGCAAAGTTCGGAAGCACGTTCCCACACTCATTACTTTTGACAACCAACACTCGCCACGATATACCATCCTGGAAATCGTCACACAAGACGCGCTTGGATTGCTCTATCGCATCAGCCGGGTGATCTCGCGGCACGGCTGCGATATTCATCTGGTATTGATTTCGACTGAAGGAAACAAGGCTATCGACGTATTCCACATCACGGCAAAGGAGGGAAAGCTCGCCGAATCCTTACAGGCAGACTTGAAAGCGGACCTAGAGCGGAGGTTGGAGGGAGGTCATGAAATTAATCAAGAGTATCGTCCGTCCTAACAAAGTCGACGACATCAAGGACGCGCTGGCCAAGTTGAACATTTCCGGCATGACCGTTACTGAGGTGCGGGGGCACGGCAGGCAGAAAGGCCACACAGCCATCTATCGCGGAAAGGAATATACGGTAAGCCTGCTCCCCAAAATGGAAATTGAGATTGTCGTGCCGGACGATGTCGTCGACGAGGTGATTCACGCCATCATCAGCACAGCGCGAACCGGTGAAATCGGAGACGGCCGCGTGTTCGTGATCCCAATCGATTACGGGTACAACATACGAACCGGGGAGAAGGACGTAACTTAATGTCGAATGACGAATTTCGAATGGCGAATGACAGCCCGTTCGTGCTTTTGCATTCGACATTCGGAATTCGTCATTCGTCATTGTCTTGGTTCGATTAGTTCCAGTCACTAACACATACCCAATTCGGAGGAAAAAAATGCCCAAAGCGAAAGCATCAGCGCCAAAGACGAAAAAAGAACCGGGAGGACTGACCCCACAGGACGTCATGTCGATGATACGAAATAACAAGGTTCAGGTCATCGACCTGCGCTTCGTCGACTTGATCGGCCTGTGGCAGCACTTCACTGCAACCACCAACGAGTTCACTGAAGACGCCTTTGAAGAAGGCTTGGGATTTGACGGCTCGAGTATTCGAGGCTTTCAGGAGATCCAGGAGAGCGACATGCTGCTGATCCCGGACCCCTCCACCGCATTTATGGATCCTTTTTCAGCCGTCCCCACGCTGGTTTTGATTTGCAATGTCAGAGATCCTGTCACGGGGGAGTCTTATTCGCGTGACCCGCGATATATCGCCATCAAGGCGGAAAATTACCTGAAATCAACCGGGATTGCCGATACCGCATATTTCGGCCCGGAACCAGAGTTTTTTGTTTTCGACGACATTCGATTCAGCCAGTCCTATGAACACGGTTTTTATTTTCTGGATTCCGCAGAGGGTTTCTGGAACAGCGGGCGTGAAGAAAAGCCAAACCTCGGTTACAAACCCCGTTATAAAGAAGGGTATTTTCCTGTCCCCCCCATGGACAGCCTGCAGGATATCCGCAATGAAATGGTGCTCACTTTGGAACAGATCGGTGTGCAGGTTGAAATTCACCATCATGAAGTGGGCACCGCGGGACAATGTGAAATCGACATGCGTTTTGATTCACTGACGAGCATGGGCGATAAATTGCTGAAATACAAATATGTGGTTAAGAATGTCGCCCGCCGTCACGGCAAGACAGCCACGTTGATGCCTAAGCCTATCTTTCAGGACAACGGCTCGGGAATGCACGTGCACCAGAGCATCTGGAAAAACGGAAAGAATCTTTTCTTCGAAGCAGGCACCTACGCCGACGTCAGCAAGGCGGCGGTTCACTACATCGGTGGAATCCTCAAACATGCGCCGGCGCTGTTGGCCCTTTGCGCGCCGACCACCAATTCCTACCGGCGCCTGGTGCCCGGATACGAAGCTCCCATCAATCTGATTTACTCTCAGCGGAACCGCAGCGCCTGTGTTCGAATTCCCGTCTATTCGAGGAGCGAAAAAGCCAAGCGCATCGAAGTGCGTTTCCCCGATCCGGCTTGCAACGGTTACCTCGCTTTCAGCGCCATGCTGATGGCGGGACTGGATGGAATTCAAAACAAGATCATGCCGCCCAAGCCGATGGACAAAGACCTGTATGATCTGCCGCCAGAAGATTTGGCGAAGGTCGCTCAGACTCCGGGGAGTCTGGAAGAGGTTCTCGCTGCATTGGAAAAGGACCACGCATTCCTTCTGAAAGGCGACGTATTCACGCGCGACGTCATTGAGACCTGGATCGAATACAAACGCAAGAAGGAAGTGGACGCGATTCGGCTGCGTCCGCATCCCTGGGAGTTCGCGTTGTACTTTGATGTCTGATGTAGCTATCAGTTATCAGTTATCAGTCATCAGTCATCGGTCATCGGTCATCGGTCATTATCAGTTATCGCTTTAAGAGATCTTGCTAATAAAACATGGTTTCCGAGGTGAAACTTTGGAAAGGAACCTTGGTGTCCTTGGTGTCCTTAGTGGTTCAAGAGAGTTTCACCACCAAGGGCACCAGTGATCGACCTCTGATCACTGATGACCGATCACTGATGACTGATTACTGATGACCGATGACCGATGACTGATGACACAGATTTCCCCGGCCGATGTTTTCCTAGCCCCGCATTTATCGGATGAAAAAGCCCGCCGGTATCTGGCGGCGCTTGGCTTCCGCGACCCCGCATCGGCGGATGCAAACCTTCAATTGATGGCCGAAGACTTGGCTGCCCGCGAGGCGCTGGGCGCGGCAGCCGAGCCTTTGATGGACTCACTCGGGCGGGCCCCGGATCCGGACTCGGCGGTTATTGGCTTGGAGCGCTACCTTTCCACTCGAACCGCAAAAGCTAATCTCATCAATTACCTTCGCGAAGATCTCGTCGCGCTGGATCTGCTTATCCAGGTACTGGGCACTTCTCCCTTCTTGAGCGAGATCTTGATCCGCAACCCGGAAAACTTTCACTGGCTGCGCCAGCAATTCGATCGGCGCGCTCTCGATGCCGCTTACTTCGAAGAAGAAACACTCGTTTTGTTGCGCAATCTCCAGGACGAAGAGGCGCGCCTGGATGCGCTGAAGCGCTTTCGGAGGCGCGAGATTTTACGCATTGCCGCTCGGGACATACTTGGCAAAGAAACTTTGCAATCGGCGACGGCGCAATTGTCCGATCTGGCGGACACCTTAGTGGAGCGCGCATTTCAAATCATCACTGACAAAGCAATGATCCGCTCCTCTCATTCACCAAAATCACTCAGAAGAGAAGGTCTTCCCGGATCCTTTTGCGTTATCGGAATGGGGAAGTTGGGAGGCCAAGAGCTCAATTACAGTTCCGACATCGATTTGATGTATGTGTTCGACGCAGCGAAACTACAGGCTGGGCGACGGCGCCCCGTCAGACTGAGCCGCGCGCGTAAGCGAGCGGACCCTCGATGTAACATTTCTCCGCCATCGTCAGAACGCCAGGAACCCGGCCAGTTCCGGCCGCAAGAAGCCGGAGAAGATTTCTTCCTCAAGCTGGCTCGCGACCTGAACGAAGCGCTGGCAGAGCACACAACGGAGAGCTACCTCTACCGCGTCGATCTGCGCCTTCGCCCTATGGGACGCGGTGGCCAGATCGCCTATTCGGTCCAGCAGTATCGCCACTATTATGAAACCTGGGGTGAGACTTTCGAACGATTTGCTCTGATCAAGGCAAGGCGTGTTGCAGGCGACGCGCAGTTGGGAAATTGCTTTCTGAAAATGGTCCAACCTTTCGTCTACCGAAAATACCTGGACCACGCCGCGCTCGAGGAAATCGTCCGCATCAAAGCGCGCGCCGATGCGGAAAGCACCCAGCAGGACGCTGAACAAAATGTAAAGACCGGAAGAGGCGGCATACGCGAAATTGAATTATTTGCGCAGATCTTGCAAATCCTCTATGGAGGGGATCGGACCGAGCTTCGCGAACCCAATACGCTGCTCGGTTTGCAAAAGTTGTTGCGTGCGCGTCTGATATCCGAATCTACCCACGAAGACCTCACGCAGGCTTATATTTTCCTGCGAACCGTCGAACACCGGCTCCAGATTGTTCAGGAGCGGCAGATCCATTCGCTTCCTTCCGACAAGACCGAGCGCGAGATCTGCGCTCGACGCCTGGGTTTCCGCTCGGCGGCAGAGCTGGAAAGCAGATTGGAAGTCCATCGGAGTCGCGTCCACGGGATTTACCAACGGCTGCTTCATGAAAAGGGGCGCGAATCTGGATTTTCGGCGCGGGAATTTCTGCGCTTGTTAAGCGGCGAGACGCCCCAACCCAAGATCGGCCGCATGCTCAGCGCTTGTGGTTTCCCGGATGCAGATGCAGCGCTGGCGGCAATTCGATCTCTGGATGAAGTCCCATCGTTTGCTCACTCGCGGTCTGCGTCGCGAAATCTGTTGGCCAATCTGCTGCCGCCGCTGCTGCGCGAGGTGTCAGTCTGCGCCGAGCCCGAGAAAGTACTAAATCGCGTCGAGCAAGTCGTCCGTGAAACTGGCTCCGGAACCTCGCTGTTTCGCAGCCTCCTGGAAAATGAATTGCTGCGCGCCAGACTGGTGCGCATTCTTGATTCCGGTGAACTGCTGGTGCGGCGGCTGATCCGCTACCCCGAACTGCTCGATTCGCTCATGGTTGTTGGCGCCGGCCTAACTTTACCTCGCCGCCAAGCGCCTGCAGAGCATTGGAAGGAAATTTATGATGCCGACCTGGACAAGATAGATACAGCAGACCCCTCGCGTCGGGACGATGAACTGCGCCGTTTTAAATCCATCGAAGAATTCAAAACACTGGTTGCCTGGCTGTTCAATGGCTCGCTCGAGGAGTGCCAGGAAAGACTATCCATCCTTGCTCAGTGCTGCATCGGCAAGGTGGCGCAATGGCACGATCCCAGCGAAACCGGACGGAATCGGCGTCAGAGACCATCGAAAAGCGGCGGCGGCTGGGCCGTCTTCGCTCTGGGCAAACTGGGAAGCTGCGAGTTGACGGTGCATTCCGACCTTGATCTCGTTTTCTTCTACCGAGGAGATCCCGCCGACTCCGGGGCGTATCTCCAGCAGCGAAACTTCGTCCATGCAATTCAGAATACGCTGGAACAGCCCACCTCGCACGGAGTTGCTTACCGCGTCGACACGCGGCTCCGCCCGGAGGGCACGAAGGGCCCGCTGGCAATGCCGCTGGCAACCTTTCAACACTATTTGCAGACGCGCGCCGAATTTTGGGAACGGCTGGCATGGACGCGGAGCCGGTTCATCGCTGGATCCAGGGATCTCGCGGCCGCAGTATCCCGTACTGTGGAATCTTTTGTATACGGACCGTGGGACACCGCCATTCCGCGTTACATGAGCGATCTGCGCTCTCGCATGCAATCGGAATTGTCGCACGAGGCGAAGGGGGACCGATTTGATTTTAAGGTCGGTTATGGTGGATTGGCCGACATCGATTTCATTGCCCAGATGATTCAGATCCACGAAGGAAAAAGCAATCACGCGTTCCGGCTCGGAAGCGCCGGCCGTCTGCTGTCGGCGCTGGAGCACGGCGTCGGAGGCGCCCCGGCCCGGCGGCTCTCCAAACGCGATGCAGCCGCACTGCGCCGCTCTCATACATTTCTCCGTAGTCTTGAGATAATGGCCCGCATGGATTGTGATTCGAATGTCAACTGGATTCCCAGGACCGCCCAAGCTCTGAACCCTCTCGCCAAACGCATGGCAATGCCGAAAGGCGTCGATCTGCTGCGCCGTTACCGCAAGCAAACCCGGCAGGTGAGGGCGATTTACAAGAAGGTATTAAAACGCCTGCAGAAATGATGGAGCTAACTCGGATTATTCGTGAATTAAAAGAACCAGCCACGGATTTGCGCTGATTACACGGATAAGATCGGGGTCGGGGGATGGGCGCGATGAACGGCTTTGCACGTCACACTGCAAGTTGGTGCCCATCCCCCGACCCCGATCTTATCCGTGCAATCCGTGTAATCTGTGGCCGGTTCTTTCAGCTCATGCATAATCCGGGCTAAGGACTATCGTCATCGCCGATAGCCGGGCGGCGTTACCGAACGTAATTCACTGAAGTATGCCAATATTGGGTTCTTCCAGCTTCTCTTGTATATCTGAGACGGTAAGATGGATGGCGACTGCAAAAACCTCGTGGTCGAACGTAAATTCTAGTGAGCCGAAGAAACCTGCGGGAAACTGAAACCCGGGAAACAATTCAGTCACCAGGGCAACCAGTTGCCCGTTTGCTGGAATAACGACACCCTGGCGTTCTGTCACTTTCTCACCCCTTACATTCCGAAGCACCAAATTCCCTTTGGCTACTGAAGACATGATCGAGCTAGGAAACACAATACTTATTCCGGTTGTTTCGGAATTAAAGTGTTCCGTAATCACTGGGGGAGTCACAAGGCTAACACTGATCACCTGCCGAGCCGCGCCGGCGGAAGGCCACTTTCGCGTCTGGGATTTTACTCGAGTTTCTATTGGAACGCCAGGAACGTCGATCAACGAAAAATGCGATATCTCCTGCTGAACTACCACTGGTTGAGTCGAAGTAACTTTCATCCAGCCTACAAACACCACATCTCGGACTTGGAAGGACATCCCCTGTATTACACCGTTCGGCGGGATGGTAAGCAAAGTCGGACCCATTGCGCCTATTGGGGAAGTGAGTTGACCCGATCTATCAAAGGCTTGGAAGCTAACTACTACTTCAACAGAATTCGGGTTTATGATGTCAAAACGGGTGTCCCAACGGTCAGAGCCGAAGGCACTAACTGGTACACGCGTGCTGACATGGAAGGGAAAAATCGTTTCTAATCGTGCGGGGTTCTGCGCCCGTAACAGCGAACAAGATGAAAACACTAAGAAGAGAAACCATACTAACCTCAGTTGCGGCATTTGTTCCGCTCCTTACGCTATGGGTCTACAAAAAGATAGATAGCCAACGCACACTACCACCGTTATCTTCAGTGGAAGTTATCCAGCCAGTAGGGTCGGGATGAGCCATCCAAAGCGGGACTAGGGTGTAATACTGGAATCGTAAACATATTGAGAGTTACCTGGAATACCGATCCACGAACTGATAAACCTGTCTATCGTTCCATAAGTCCAAAACCACATATCCTGGTAGTCCCCAAGTTGCCGATTCTGTGGATTACTCTGAAATGTACTAACCTGGTTCTTACCCTGAAGTAGGTTCCCATCTGAATCCGTAGCAGTTACGTATTGGTGGTATAGAAGATTGTTAGGATCATCTCGCCTATCATACCAAACTATCTTTAGGTTACCGGAACGATCGAAATCCAGGGCTGGAAAGAACTGATCACCAGGATCTGGTGCCAGCCCATTACAGGTAATGCACTTCGGATTGGTGCCCCAACCCAGCGCAGTTTTAACATTAAACCATACGTCTGTCCTATTCTCGGAACCCGGTTCAAGCTGATGCCACACAACATCTATTTTATTTGCAACAGAATTATAACGAGCCATCGGAGCTGTAAGAGCACGTACACTCCCATTTAAACGGATAGTTCTATCGACAGGGGTAACATTGGCGACAGTTGAAAAGGACCACGTCGAGTAGTCGGTGGATCTGGCCTCCTTGATCTGATTATTCTGATAGTCGAGATAGATGACGTATACGGTGCCCCCAAATGGGCCGATCAACACCTGTGGTGCCTGAACATCACCTGTCACGATCAGCCGTTCACTGTCAGCAGGGAAAGTGAGGCCCCCATCCGTACTGCGCCTGATAACGAGTTGAGAATTAGAAACGGGGCTCTGAAAAACCTTGACGAATGTCACGTAGACATATCCTCGATCTGCTCCCGCATTCCACGATACCTCGACGTCGGGTTTATCAAAAAACCAATTCGGGTCGTCGTTTCGGGCTACGATCGTCGGGGGCGATGACCAACTTTGACCTCCGTTGTCGGAGTACCATACAGCCACACTGTCGGGCATGATAGGCTTAAAAAACTGATCAAAGCCGTTATAGAGAATACCGGAACAGTACATTCTCTTTGGATTCTGGCCGTCGGTAAACGGGTTCTCGGCTAGGAATGGATCGGCTGAGCGATTATATTCTGGGGGCCGCGGAAATTCACCGATGTTGAACAAGGTCAAATCAGTACTCCAGCTAAAATGGTTTCTAAAGAAACCGCCCAAGTCCTTTATGTACGCCGTCGATGTATAAGTAGTACTACCTAAGTCTAGTGCTATGACGGCTGTCTCCGAATTATTGTTAAAATCTGCATCTACCGGGTGAGTAAACTCCAGTTTCGGATCTATCAAGAACGGAAATGATAACGGCCCTCTCACGCGACCAAATTTCATCATCGGATCGAAGTCTACCGACTGGCCGGTTGGAATACCAGAACGGTCCGTACGGATTATGGACAAGATGCCGGCTGCCCGGAGAGCGTCAAAGTACGGTGGATTACTAAGGGTACTGATTGATAGTGGAATTTGCAGGGGGATTTGCTGGAGCAGCTCGCCTTGGTAGGCAGTGAGCTGAAAGGTGAACAGTAAAAAGAGAGCCGAAAGGCAAATCAGAATCACTTGTTTCACGATAGTTTCCTCCAATGATTATCCACGGTGAAGCACTGGATCATTCTCTCCATCTCCATCGCAGGGGTTCTCCAATTAACGGCCTAGCCCTGTCAGGAAACCGAGTATGATGACCTCACTTTTTCAGAATGGCCTGACGGCCGACAATCGTCAAGAAGACACAATGGAGAAAAGAGCGACGTTTTGGAGATTCCTGGGGTCATTCTAGCATTTGCGGCAGCGTGCTCAGACGAGTTCAGGTGCTACCTACTCGGAGGGTCTCCCTCGAAGCAGTTTTGTAATAACCAAATTTCATTGACTCTGATGCCAATACTTGATTTCATGTCCCTGATGGCTCTTATCTAAACGATCCGTCGTAGACGAAGGGCATTTCCATGGCGTATGACCGCCAGAGGCTGGTGCGGGAGGTTGACGCCATCCTGTGGTCGAAGCCACATTCATCTCTTTCGTCCATTTGCCACCAACTTGGTGTCGAACGCCATACTATTCGGACGGCCATGCGCCAGATCAAGCAGACCTCCTTTCGTCAGTATCAGCGTGAGTTGATTCTTCGCGAAGCGACTCGCCTTCTCAAGTCAAAACCAAATCTCAGTATCAAGCAAGTCGCGGTTAGGTTGGGCTACCGGTCGCCACTGACATTCTCAAGGTATTTCAAGAAGGCCACCGGTCAGCGCCCTACGGAGCTTCGGCGAGGGTAGCTCTCGGAATATCTTCCGCGGCCGAGCGGCCTCCTTGCATTTACAGTCGACCTCAATCTCAAAGCTCAAGCGCATAGATAAGCGCCTGGTTTAATTGCTGAAGCTTTTCGCCCGTTAGTACGCTCACAAAGTGTGTCAGTTTCCGTTTGAACATCTATGTCAAAAAGTCGCATCGGACTTCGCTCGTTCGAAGCAGGCCTTCCTTCTACGCCCAACACTATCTCACTGCGAAGTCCCAGGTTTCTTTGATGCGCATAAGGTTCACAATTCCGTCAAGATTTGAAACTTCTGGCATTTTGGGAGAGACGGCCTGAGGGCCGTCTCTTTTGAGTCACAAATCCCTGAGACGGCCCTCAGGCCGTCTCTCCGCCAATCGAGCGGTATGAGGTCGCTCCCGACTGCGATAAATCTCGCCGCGCTTCATAGCTTCGCCTGTTCTTTAACCAGAGCAGTGGCCTGCTGATTTAATCGCTTCCGGTGCTGTTGAAGAATTTTTCTCTCTCGATCCTGCGCGGTCAGCCTCTCTGTGAGGGTCAAATATTGCTGAATCGCCCTCCGGACAACTTCTGACCGGCTTTTAGCATAAGGGAGTCTCCTGCGGACAAGCCGATCAAGGCCCCGGAGGCTTTCCTCATCAATAGTCACAGCAATACTTTTCATATTAGTCATTCTAATGCTTCGAAAGAGCACCATAAAGGCCCTCTCTGGGACAAAAAAACTTGCTTCTTTTGGCCGGGCATTTATACTCTACTCGGATCAAAAAGTTCATTCCTAACAATCGTACTTTCTCGCTGCGATGAATATGGTCAGCCGTCACCAATTAGTTGTCAGCAGGGGCACAAACTTACCTTGCAGATATCTTTGGCCACGAATACTCATTGGCATAATCCTTAGCATGTCGCCTGGCGTAAGAGTCGCTTACGCCCAGCGGCGTTTACAGGGACAATTTTGGGAACGGTGACCGATCAGAGTGGCGGAGTTCTTCCTGGCGCCAGCGTCACGGTCATCAATCAAGCAACCGGCTGCAGAACCGCTACGACATGAGATCGGAACGAGCCATCAGCGCCGACGATCAAACTCACCGATTCACTGTCGCGCACGGATATGAATTCCCCTTTGGAAAGGGGCAAAGATGGGGCTCTGATCTTTCCAGAATGGTAGACGCTTTTGTCGGCGGTTGGAGAATAACAGGAATCACTCAGTTGCGCAGCGGGCTTCCTTTCGGAGTCGAAAATACGCCCAACACTACAAACTCGCTGGGTGGCCGGCAGCGGGCTGATCGAATCGGCGACGGAAGCCTGCCGCGCTCGCAGCGAACATTGAAACGATTCTTTGATACTGGTGCTTTTGTTGCTCCCGCGCCCTTTACTTTTGGCAATGGGGCGCGAAACGTGCTGCGGGCTCCCGGTCTTGTGAATTTCGACATCGCGCTGGATAAGAGATTTTACGTCAATATTCCCTTTTCCCACGGGTCGACTGCCGCAGCCGAAGGATCTTTTGTGGAATTCCGGGCAGAGGCTTTCAACGCTACCAACACTCCACCCTTCGGCTTTCCTTTCGCGGCCGTAGGTGATCAGCGGATCGGTCAGATCAATTCGGCCGGTGATGGCCGGATTTTTCAATTGGGATTGAAGGTCTATTTCTAGCGAGCGACCTCATACCGCCAAACTGGGGCTCGTCCCCGTGGAGCAGTGATTGGAAACTAACTAGTTTCTGTCGCGAAACACGCAGCATCAGAGCCCGGAGCGTCAGCGACGGGTCCTGCCAGACTAAGTCAGTGATCCAAACCTTCGTTTGGCAGACGTTGTTACTTTGGCTGGACCCGTCGCTTACGCTCCGGGCTCTGACGCTGCCGGAGTTTTGCGACAGAAACTAGCTAAGAGCGGCCGGTCCTCCTGCGCCACCACGGGGCTTGCCCCCGTGGAGCGATGATTGAAAAACTAATCGGTCGAAGCGCGTTATGGTCGCTGGTCGGG
The DNA here is from genome assembly GCA_036006905.1 of Acidobacteriota bacterium. Classification (GTDB taxonomy): domain Bacteria; phylum Acidobacteriota; class UBA6911; order JACQSX01; family JACQSX01; genus DASXTB01. Next base: position 835 of record DASYPF010000449.1, on the reverse strand, counting down.
TATCTGTGATCGCGTTAATCCTGCCCTCCCTCGCGCTTGGTCTTTCAGAGCGTGGTCAGAGACCAGGCCTTACTAGCCAGTTGCCGGAGCAAACAAAAAACAGAAAAAGTTTTCTCTTTGCCTCTTCCTCGACGCTCCTGGTTTCAGACTTTTATGCCGCGAGTGGCTCTAAAGTAGAGATCAATTCGGACAAGGTGCTGGTGATTGACGGCAAGAAGGTATTTCCCCTTGGGTTTACCATGCCGCCGCCACCCGACAGAAAGGCGCCCAACGGCAAGAACAGCATTGAAGAACTTCATGACGCCGGCGCTACTTTCTTGCGCACGGGCGCGTTTGGAGGCGCATGGGATGACCGCACCATCGAACAGGAACAAAAATGGGAAGACGCAGCCGCCCAATATGGAATGCATTGTTGGTTGCACCTGCGCGAACTGGACAGCATCGGACCGAATGACAGCAAAACCGAGGAAATGCTCCGAAGGGTCGTCAACCGTTTCAAGAATCATCCGGGTCTGGGGGCTTGGAAAGCCGTGGATGAACCGCAGTGGGGAAAGCATCCCATCGAACCGATGGTTCGCGCTTACAGAATCCTCAAAGAATTGGACAAAGACCATCCCATCGCCGTCACGCATGCTCCACGCGGAACTGTTGAAGAGCTGCGCGCCTACAATCCAGCCGCAGACATCGTAGCTGCCGATATCTATCCGGTCGGCTACCCTCCCGGCACCCATTCGCTTCGGTCCAACAAAGAGATCAGCATGGCGGGCGATTACACACGAACCATGATGGAAGTTGCCGGCGACAAGATGCCCGTCTGGATGATTTTGCAGATTTC
>DASYPF010000448.1:0-2863 GCA_036006905.1 Acidobacteriota bacterium | reverse complement strand
TCTGGCGAGACCCGTCGCTGACGCTCCGGGCTCTGACATTGGCCGCTCCCCCCTGCGTGGGGTCCGGTTCTGTGGCTGCCTGCAATCTGTGTTGCAGCTCGGATCGACTTCGCAAAAAGCCAAAAATTCCCTAGAATAGGGAACGATGGCGATGGTTTATCGTAAGAAAGTACTGGAAGGCGTGACGGCCGACCTTAAAACCGGTTTAAGCGGATGATTCACGAACAGGCTTTACCCAGGCCCCTTAGTGCTCGCGAGTCAGTCATTCGGGATTCGTCCGGCCGCGTTACCGACAATGACCTGGTGCAGGCATTTTTGGATGGTCACGAGGGCGCTTTCTATCAGATCGTGTCCCGCTACAAGGACCCGATCATCAATTTCGTCAACTCGATGATCAACGACTACGACACGGCGGTCGACCTGGCGCAGGAAACTTTCATTCGTGTTTATCAGAATGCGGCGCGCTACGAGCGCAAGTATCAATTTTCCACCTGGATCTACAAAATCGCCACCAATCTTGCCATCGACGAGCTTCGTAACCGCAAGCGGCGAGGGCGCTTCTTTTTCATGAACGTGTTCCCCAACTATGAGAGGAACGCCGTCCCGCTGGAGATCTCCGATGGCAAGCCGGGACACGATGAGGCACTCGAGGGAAAGGAGTTGGGCCGCGTCCTGAAGCAGGCCATTTCGTGTCTGCCGCAGAAATACCGCACGGTTTTCCTGTTAAAAGAAGTGCAAGAGCTTTCCTATCCGGAAATCGCCGGGATTCTAAGCACTTCCGAAGGAACAATCAAATCGCGGCTCCATCGGGCGAAATTACTTTTGAGAGAGAAATTAAGCTCTCATCTTCATTCAGGTGTTTTATGAATTGCAAAGACACTCAAGCCAGATTGCAGCCTTTTTTGGAAAATCATTTGAGCGCGGTTGAAGCGCGGCAAGTTCAGTCACACTTGCACAGTTGCGTCGCCTGCGCCGAGCTCAAAAGTGATTTTGAACGGCTTACCAGCGCGGCGCGCGGCCAACTAGCGGTCAAAGCGCCCGACAATTTCGATGCTCTACTGCGACAGCGATTAAGTGAGTTTGGCCAAAGCCAACATTTCGAACGACGCTTCCTTCCATCCTGGGCATGGGGCACAGCCGCGGCTTTTCTGGTGCTATTCGCATTGATTGGCCTGTTTTTCAACATCGACCAGAAATCGAACTCCGCGCTGATTTCTCGAGGCCAGGTGACACCTGTCGCCCTGCCGTCTGACCCAGGTACTCCTCGTACTCATTTCTTCGTGCCGGGCGAAAAGAATGGTCTTCTGCTGCAAGTTCCAGTGCGGGTGAAAATCACCAGCCAGCAGTTGACTCAGGATTTCTTTCTGCGTGAGGTGAGCCACTAATGAGGCGCTCTTATTACCTGTTACTGCTCTGCTCGCTTCTGTCCAGCGCCCGGGCTCAATCTCTTTTTCAGCAAACCCATTCCCATCCGGATGAGCGGCTGCGGCGTTCGGTAGTCCGGGTCTGGTGGAACCGCAACGAGGAATTTCGATTCGCTGTCAATGGCGAGTTTATCCAAAACCTTGTTCCACGCTTCTTTGCCACCTACGAAACTGATGCCTGGGTATATGACACTTCTGGCCATGTAGTCGCGTATCTTGGGCCGGCGGGAAGCTGGATGGATCGGGGTTCCGCGGAACTGGTGGTACAGACGACGGATGGGCAAAGCCTGGCTGCCCGGTTGGTCGGCGTCGACGAAGCTCATGGAATTGCAGTGGTCCAAACGGAAGTCACCGCTCTGCGGCCCACGCCTGTTCAGTTCAAAATTCAGTGGAAACCTCACAGCGAATTTTATATCGCTTCTCTGGACGGCGGGCTCAACTTTTACAATTGCTCCCTATTAAGCGCGGAAAAACAAGCGGGGCTGGAAGAATACAAATTGCACTTCAGAAAGCTGCGGATTGGACGGCCAGGTAATCTCGTCTTCACTCGCGAAGGGCAGTTTGCCGGCTTTCTTACTACGATGGCGAGAAAGCTCATTCCTATGAAGAGTTTCCTCGTCAACTTAATATCGGTCGATCAAATCATTCCGTCGGTGCAAAAAATCATCCGCACTCGTGCCAATATTAAGAGCGGCTGGCTGGGCGTCTATTTAAAAGATCAACCTGAACCGCGAACGGGCGCCGCAAGCAGCGAGGTAATAGTATCCGACGTCGTCCAAGGCGGGCCTGCCGACAAAGCGGGCATTGCTGGAAACGACCGGATTCTGAAAGTAAACGACGTTGCCGCCGAAGACCTGTCGCAAGTGGTCCGTATAATTCAGAAGACACCCGCCGGATCGATCGTCAAAGTGGACGTGGCCCGAGGAGACAGAATCGTGCAGTTGCGGCCGAAAGTGGGCACCCGACCCGAATCTGAAGAACAGGCGACGTACGTGGTTGAACTGACGCGGCCTGAACCGAATGCTCTCCGCGTCCGGCGCGCGGAAGAAGAGAGTCTCATGCGCCGCCTCAACGCCAAGTTCGTGGGCATGTACATCAGTGACGCCTCGCAGCCGGCCAATGCCCCCGGTCTGGTAATCACGGATGTCGTTGACAACACTCCCGCAGCGCAAGCCGGTTTGCACAAAGGCGACATTATCTACCGCATCAATGGCATTTCGGTGCGAAACATCGATCAGTACGTGACTGTTCTTGCAACATTGATGAAGAGCGGCACTCCACCCACCCTTGCCATCGACTTCCTCCGCAATCAGAAGGAAATCCAGAAGACCATTTTGTTGAAATAGAGTGTCGGGTGGTCGGGCGAATAGCAGAGCCCGGAGCGTCAGCGACGGGTCCGGCCAGAGTAAGTCGCTGATCCAAACCTTACTCTGGCGGAG
>DASYPF010000447.1:0-10371 GCA_036006905.1 Acidobacteriota bacterium | reverse complement strand
TCATAGGGGCAATTGAGCGGTCCCTTCTGCTCCCCGTGTCCCCAGTGTTCCCCGTGGTTCAGTCTTTCTCTACGGAACAATCCTGAGCCAGGTAATCGTAGGCGTGGGCGTGATCGTGGCCGTAGTCGGTCTTCAACATGTCGAACTGGAAAAACGACGAACAAAATTCAACATTTTTAATGACTGATAGCATGGCGAACTTTGTTCCAATCAGGCCGTCAAGATATAAAGCCGTCAACGTCTACGATCACGAGCACGTGCACGTCGACGTGGACGTGAACGTGATCGTGTCCGTAGTCGGTTGCCAAAAGGCACTGTTGACGGAGTCGGTGAGGGCGACTATATGTGCCCACCCTGTCGATGGAACTTGGCATGTTTGATCGCAAGTGGGCACATATAGTCGCCCTCACCCGCTTTGCGTCTTTGCACCTTCGCGCCTTTGCGTCAGGTCTTTCGCCGCAGATTTGTGAATAATCGGGGCTACTAGGGTGCACCATTCTCCCGGGCCGGCGCGCTGGACCCCGATTTAGCCGGGCGCAAAATGTAAGTCACCGTCGCTCGCGCACACTGGTTTCCCTTTCCGTCGGTAATCTCGACTTCCCCTACTGCCAGAGTGTTCCCGCGGCGCACAATCCGAGCATCCGCGACGGCAAGGTCTCTCACTGTCGACAGATAGTGCACATCCATGCCGACGGTTAGAAGCTGGCAGTCGGGTGACGTAGCCGCATAAATGGCGAAGGCAACTGCGGTGTCGGCCAAAGCGGCAATAACGCCGCCGTGCATATAGCCGTATGCCTGCATCAACTGGGCGCGCAGCGGGAGCGTTAGCCTGCAGCGATCCGATTCGAGATGATCCAGCTTCACTCCTAGATAGCTAAGGAAGCCAACTGTGCCAAATTTCTGCCGGGCCGCATCAACAGCATCACTCATAAGAAGTGTGCATAACGAATTTCAATTGACGCGTGACGAAACTCAAAAAGGTCCGTTGTCCGTTGTCCGTTGTCCGTTGTTGAAGACTCGGTGATGGGTAATGTGGTTAAACAACTGACTACGGACGACGGACAACGGACGCTCTTGTAATTCGTCACTCGAACTTCGACATTCGAAATTCGCTGGCTTCGTGGTACTCCTGCAGGCTGCGTACATCGAGGTTTTCACGCTGCAATTCTCGAATGGCGCTAATTGCGGCCCGCGCACCCGACAAGGTGGTGATGCAGGGGATATTGTATTGAGTAGCGGCTCTTCGAATCGCTTTCTCGTCGAAAAAGGATTCCCTCCCCAGTGGCGTGTTGACTACCATGTCGATTCGATCGCTTTTGATCAGATCGACAATGTTCGGCCGGCCCTCGTTGACCTTGTAAACAAATTCCACGTCCATACCGGCATTCTTCAAAACTTCGGCGGTGCCGCGTGTCGCCACGATATGGAAACCAACACCGATAAAATCCTTGCCGATTCGGGCCGCGTGTTTCTTGTCATGATTATTGACACTCAGAAACACCACCCCGCTTCGAGGCAGAATGGTTCCGGCGGCAATTTGAGACTTCGCGAAAGCAATCCCAAAAGTTTCCGCTACACCCATTACTTCGCCGGTCGACTTCATCTCCGGACCTAAGATTGTGTCAACTCCCGGAAACTTCGAGAACGGAAAAACCGGCGCCTTAATGTAGCAGTGCTTGACGGCCAATTCTTTGGTGAGCCCAAAATCTCTTAGTTTGGCGCCCACCATCAGCCGCGCCGCAATCTTGGCGAGCGGCACTCCGGTGGCCTTTGAGACAAAGGGAACAGTCCGTGACGCGCGCGGATTGACCTCCAGTACATAGACCTGGTCCTCAGCCACGGCATATTGCACATTCATCAGCCCGACCACTCCCAGCGCCTTGCCCAACTGCTGCGTGGTGTGGCGCATCTGGTCCAAATGTTTTTGCTGGATGATGATGGGCGGCAAAACGGAGATGCTGTCACCGGAATGAATCCCCGCTTCTTCGATGTGCTCCATGATTCCGCCGATGATCACAGATTCTCCATCGGCTAGCGCGTCAACGTCGTACTCAAAGGCGTCCTCCAGGAATTCATCAATCAGTACCGGACGCCCGTGAGACACTTCAACAGCCGACTCCATGTAGTGTTCCAGGCTCTTTTCATCGAAGACAATCACCATGGCACGACCGCCGAGCACATAGGAAGGCCGGACCAGAACCGGGAATCCGATCTGCCGGGCGACATGTTTAGCTTCTTCCACGGAAGTCGCCGTTCCGTTTTTGGGCTGGCGAATATTCAGCTTCGCCAGCAGCCTTCCAAAGCGCATCCGGTCTTCCGCCAAATCGATCGAATCAGGAGAAGTGCCGATAATGGGAACTCCGGCGTGGCTTAACTGGCGCGCCAATTTCAGCGGGGTCTGCCCGCCGAACTGCACTATCAAGCCGTCGGGTTTCTCGATCTCGACGATGTTCATCACATCTTCGAAGGTAAGCGGCTCAAAGTATAACCGGTCGGATGTGTCGTAATCGGTCGACACCGTTTCGGGATTGCAATTGACCATGAGCGTTTCGTATCCGGCGTCGGCCAGGGCGAACGCGGCATGGCAGCAACAGTAGTCAAACTCGATGCCTTGGCCGATTCGGTTGGGGCCGCTTCCCAGGATCATGATTTTTTTCTTGCTGGTCGGCGCCGCCTCGTCCTCCTCCTCGTAGCTGGAGTAGAGATAAGGGGTATAAGATTCAAATTCCGCCCCGCACGTGTCCACTCGTTTGAAGATGGCTTGAATTCCCCGTCGCTTGCGCTCCTCCCGCACCTGCTCTTCCGTACATGGGCCGTTTTGGCAAAAGAGCTGAGCTGCCCGCTCATCAGAGAATCCCATTTGCTTGGCCTGGCGCAGCGCGTCGTCGGAGATCGACGTCAGGCTATCCTTCCCAAGCTGCTCGCCCATCTCCACGATTTCCTTTAATTGCTGCAGGAACCATGGATCGATGCGGGTCCATTCGTATAGTTTTTCAAGGGAGATGCGTTGTGTCAGCGCGTAATGGAGATAAGCGAGGCGCAGTGGCGTGGGCTGGATCAGGTTTTCTACCAGACGCTCGGGGTCAATCTTCTCGCTCGCCAGTCCTTTCCCGGTCTCCAGCGAGCGCAGCCCTTTTTGGAGCGCCTCCTTAAAATTGCGGCCGATTGCCATCACCTCACCCACCGACTTCATCTGCGTTCCCAGGATGGTGCTGGCTTCCGGAAATTTTTCAAACGCCCACTTGGGAATCTTCACAACCGTGTAATCAATGGTGGGCTCAAAACAAGAAGGCGTCTTGCGGGTAATGTCGTTAGGGATTTCGTCCAGCGTATAGCCTACGGCAAGTCGAGCCGCAATTTTGGCGATGGGAAAACCGGTCGCTTTGCTGGCCAGCGCCGAACTGCGCGACACGCGCGGGTTCATTTCGATGACAACCATGCGGCCATTCTTGGGATTGAGAGCAAACTGAATGTTGGAGCCTCCGGTCTCAACTCCCACGCGCCGGATCACCTGAATCGCGGCGTCCCGCATCCGCTGGTATTCCTTGTCTGTCAGAGTCTGGGCGGGCGCGACAGTAATCGAGTCGCCCGTATGGACGCCCATGGGATCGAAGTTCTCGATGGAGCAGATCACGACCACGTTATCGGCCAGATCGCGCATCACCTCCAGCTCGAATTCCTTCCAGCCCAGTATCGATTCTTCAATCAGCACTTCATGAATCGGACTTGTGGCAAGGCCGCGATTTACAATTTCCTCAAACTCTTCCCGGTTGAAAGCGATTCCACCGCCGGTTCCGCCAAGCGTAAATGACGGGCGAATGACACAGGGAATCCCGACACGATCCAGCAGCGCCAGTGCCTCATTATAGGTGGTGGCAAAACCGGACACTGGCACTTCCAGGCCGATTTCCAGCATGGCTGCTTTGAACTCGCGACGGTCTTCCGCCACTTTTACGGCGAGAAGCTTGGCGCCGATCATCTCAACGCCGAACTCTTCAAGGATTCCCCGCTCGGAAAGCTCCACGGCGAGATTTAAGGCAGTCTGACCGCCGACGGTGGGCAGCAGAGCGTCCGGTCGCTCACGTTCGATAATCAGACGCAGTGATTCCGTGGTGAGCGGCTCGATGTAAGTTCGGTCTGCAAATTCTGGATCGGTCATGATGGTAGCCGGATTGGAATTGACCAGCACCACTTTGTAACCTTCCGCTCGCAAAGCCTTGCACGCTTGAGTGCCCGAATAGTCGAACTCGCAGGCCTGACCGATGATGATCGGCCCCGATCCGATGATGAGAATCTTTTTGATATCGTCGCGGCGCGGCATCAGGACTCCTTATGCTGCTTCATCAGGCTGACGAAATCGTCGAACAGATAGAGCGAATCGTGCGGGCCAGGGGAGGCTTCCGGATGATACTGGACAGAAAAAACCGGCAGATGCCTGTGGCGGAACCCCTCCAGAGTCTGATCGTTCAGGTTCATGTGCGTGATCTGAATTTCCCGGTCATTGAGCGAGTCCGGCTCCACCGCAAATCCATGGTTGTGGGCAGTGATCTCGACCCTCTTCTGAATTAGGTTCTTTACGGGCTGGTTTCCGCCCCGATGTCCGAACTTCAACTTAAAAGTTCTGCCGCCCAGTGCCAGACCGAGCAGCTGATGGCCCAGGCAAATACCAAAAATGGGAACACGTCCTAGTAATTTGCCGATGTTGCCAATGGCGTAATCGAGAGGCTGCGGATCACCGGGACCGTTGGACAAAAAAACTCCGTCCGGCTTCATTGCCAGAGTGTCTTCGGCAGTGGTATGAGCGGGAACAATCGCGACGTCACATCCGTGCTGAGAAAGCAACCTCAGGATATTCTGCTTGATCCCGTAATCGTACGCGACCACCTTGAACCGGGGGCTGGCGCCTTCAGCAACAGGCCAGGAGTAGGGCACCCGGCAGGAAACTCCGCTGGCAAGATCGCAGCCTTCCATCGGCGTCACCGCCCGCGCTTTGGCCACTGCCTCGGCCGGACTAATCAACTGGCTGGAGACAAAGCCGCGCTGGGCGCCTGCGTCGCGAATATGGCGCACCAGCCGGCGCGTATCGATTCCGGCAATGCCTGGAATTCCGAAACGCTCCAGGTAATGGTCCAGTGACTCGGAAGCGCGCCAGGAACTATAAATCGTGCTGTTCTCCTTGACCACGAAAGCGCTCACATGCGGGCGCTCCGACTCGACGTCTTCCGAATTCGTTCCGTAATTGCCGATAAGGGGATAAGTCATGACAACGATTTGGCCCGCGTATGAGGGATCGGTGAGCACTTCCTGGTAGCCGGTCATAGAAGTGTTGAACACCACTTCTCCTCCCGCGTCGCCGCCATGACCGAAGCCGGTCCCAGTGAAGGTATTTCCGTCTTCCAGTGCGAGAATGGCTTGTCTTTTCATGAAGCCTAAAAACCAGAAAAAAGGCCGATCACAACCACGTTCACGTGCCTACAGTGGCCGTACGGCCGCAACCAAACCAAAGGAAAGCCGTCTACGGCCACGTGCACGACCACGGCCACGTCCACGGTGACGAATATTGCGCACAACATACCCTGGAGCGCTGGGGGTCGATTCCACCTGTCCGGCCGCTCAGTGAACAATTGTGAATATTCTGGGTCTTCCAGCCGGGGGCTCCCGGCGTGAATTGTTCAAAAACAGTTGAAAGCGCTCCAGTTTACTTTATGGCGCCCAAGCGGGAGACCGGCCAGTATCGGAAGACCGCCTTGCCGAAAATGTTGCTTTCTGGAACCAATCCCCAGTTTCGGCTATCGTTGCTGGAATTTCGATGATCGCCCAACACGTAGTAGTAACCCTGAGGAACTACCACCGCCTTGTAAGACTCGAAGTCAAAGTATTCAGGCAGCACATATGACTCATTCAGCGACTTGGCGTTTAAATATACGTGGCCCCGAGTCACTTCGATGCGATCGCCCGGAACCGCAATAACCCGTTTAATGAATGATTTCGACATGTCTTTGGGATACCAGAATACGACAACATCTCCCCGGTGGACCTCGGAAAAGTGATAAACGAACTTGTTCACAAAGACACGCTCCTGATCCACGAGGTTGGGCTGCATGCTGGTGCCCTCGACTTTAACGGGCTGGATCACAAATACGACAATAAGGATGGCGGTCACGGCGGCAAAGAAAATATCCCGAACCCAACTCTTTACTTCCTTCAGCAAAGCGATGGGGTCGTCTTTTTCTCCCGCGGGCTCCGTAGAAATTAATACTTGGGGGTTAGCGATGAGTTCGTATTGTTTCTCTTCTTGCAATTGCACTTACCTCGCGTTTTTGCGACCGATTATAGCATAGGCCGCGCGTCTACTGTATGATACCGGTCGATGCTAAAATCGGTTCACAGTTTCTGAAGATGCCTGCCTCCCACCGAGAAATCGCCGTCATTATCCCCGCGCTCAATGAGGAATCCGCCATCCGTCAGGTTCTGGCAGAGATTCCGGCTGAGCTGGCAGCGGATGTGATTGTGGTTGACAACGGTTCCACAGACCAGACAGCTGCAGTCGCACGCCAGTTTGGCGCCCGGGTGGTTACAGAACCGAGACGCGGCTACGGTCAGGCCTGCTTGCGCGGAATGCAGGAATTGCAGCCGCAGAGTCGTTACGTGTTTTTCCTGGACGCCGACCACAGTGATTTCCCACAGCAAGCTTTTCGCTTGTTGGAGCCGCTGCAGGACGAGGAATTTGACATGGTTATCGGCTCACGGGCCCTCGGTCGAGCACAAGCAGGGGCGCTGCGGCTCCAGCAGCGATGGGGAAATTGGCTGGCAACCTTGCTGATCCGGCGACTATATGGCGCTGCTTACACCGACCTCGGCCCATTCCGGGCGCTGCGTCGGGACGCGCTGGAGGGGCTGCGGATGAAGGACCAGGGGTTCGGATGGACCGTCGAGATGCAGGTAAAAGCGGCGCGCCTCGGGTTGAAGGTCAAGGAGGTCCCGGTCGATTATCGAGTTCGGATCGGTAAGAGCAAAATATCGGGTACATTCACAGGAACCATGATGGCGTCTTTCTCCATCCTGCGCACTATCTTTCGCTATAGCGGGCGAAGCAGCGGCTGGAAGGCAAACGCAGAGACTTGTTGATGCGGCATGAGCCGGTTGAAGGATTTACTGCCAAAATGGATCCTGCTGGCGCTTTACGCGGGATTGCTCATGCTGTTGCTGATCGTTTACCTGCACTGGGTGGATTTGCCAGACATTTCGGATCCGGCGACGTTCTTTAAGATAAAGTGAAGAAATTCACCGCGAAGGCGCGAAGAGCGCGAAGAGTTTTGATTTTAGGATCTAGAGTTTTATTCGACGCACACCTGTATCCATTGTTTAGCTCGGTTTGACCGGCGAGGCAGATGCCTTTGTGTCCTTTGTGTCCTTGGTGGTTAAAAAGCTTTTTACCACAGAGGACACCAACGGACACCAAAGGCCGCCGGTAGAGAGCGTAGCTTGTTTGCGGCGCGTTTTTTGAATGCATCGCGTCCATCCGCGTTTATTGGTGGCCCAATCACTTGGAAGCCACTCCAATCGCGCTCAGGATCTCCTCATCGGTGAGCAGCCGATCCGATTTCTTGGCTGCGTCAAATATGCGCTCGACGCGCGCGTCGTCGGCCTCAATTCCGTGAGTCTTTAGCCAGTAAATCACGTTCGACTTTCCGCTCATCGGACCGATTTCAATGACCTGACTCATACCGAAGAGATGTGAAGGCACGCCCGAGTAGACGATATTGGCAAGCTCCTGGTCACCCTTGTTGATCGCCTTGATAACGGCCGCTGCGTGTACTCCGGTGGCGGTGCGGAAGGCGTCCACCCCAAAAACAGGATAGTGGTTGGGAATGGGAACTCCCACCGCCTCAGAAACCGCCAGACAATAGTCCCGCAACTTGGAGAGATCGCGGCCTATGCAGCCCATCAGCTTCAAGTTCACCAGCAGCAGATCCATCGGGGTATTTCCTACGCGTTCGCCGATGCCTAACCCGGTGGCGTGAATCTGATCGGCGCCCGCGCAGGCCGCGGCAATGCTGTTGATAATTGAAAGGCCGCGGTCGCTGTGCCCATGCCAGTCCAGGCGGATGTTTTCTCCGCTGGGCTCGATGATTTCCTCTCGGATAAATTCAATCAGCGATCGAGTTCCTTCCGGTGTGGCATGCCCGACGGTGTCACATGCCACAATGGCTTGCACTCCGGCGTTTATCGCGGAACCATACAGGGCCTTGATGGTATTGGGGTGCGATCGAATCGTATCTTCGGTGACAAACATTACCGGCAGACTGTTTTTCAGGGCGTAAACGACCGCTTTCTCCGATACCTGCAGCATTTTGTCAAGCGTCCAATCTTCGGCGTACTGGCGAATAGGACTGCTCCCGATGAACGTCGCCGCTTCGATCGGCATTCCCACTTCCTGGGAAATGCGCACGATGGGTTCAATGTCGGCAATCACGGTTCGTGCCGCGCAATTGGGCCGGATTTTCATTCGCTTGTCGACAATTTCCTTTGCCAGACGCCGAGTGTGCTCAACTGCGCGAGGTCCAGCGCCGGGCAATCCGATGTCAACTGATTCGATACCCAAGTCTTCCATCAGATACAGAATCTTCAGCTTTTGCTCGATGGGAGGATCCTTAACTGAAGGTGATTGGAGTCCATCGCGCAGTGTTTCGTCGTCGAACGTAATTTTCCGCTTAGGAGCCAGGGAACTTTTCTGGTTCCAATCGTAGATTAGGCGGGATTTTTCCATGCTGGTATTATAAAGTACACCGAAGGAAGGCTCGGTGTAGTATAGTCTTATCGGAAGGTTTAGGTGCGCCCTCCGTTTGCTTCTATTCTCTGCGTCAAACGCAGGGGTTTTTCGCCCTGAAGCACGACCGCGTTCCTGATTTTATAATCCATCATCGATTAAGGAGCTTAGAGAACAGACATGGCTTCAAATATACTTTTTGGTTTGCTCATCGCAGTCGTCCTGACTCAAATCACCGGTCAACTCACCACCATCTACCTGCATCGGTGCCTGGCTCATCGTTCGCTCAAACTGGCGGGCCCTGTCGACATCGCCATGCGCTTTGGGCTGTGGCTCCTGTCCGGCATTGACCGCTTCGAATGGGTGGCAGTGCACCGCAAGCATCATGCCAACACCGATGTAGAAGGCGATCCCCACAGCCCTTACCTGGAAGGCTTGTGGAAAATCCTGATAGGAAATCTTTATTACTATGTGCGTGAGGCTCACAATCCGGAGACGATCCAGATCTTCACCCGCGATCTGCGGCGGGATTGGCTGGATCGCTACGTCTTCAAGAGTGGAACGGTCGGTCTGGCCTTCGGGATCCTGACACTCACTACAGCCGCAGTTATTTGGCGCGGATGGATCGGCGGAATTGTTGTTGCCGCGACCGCAAGCCTGACGCATGCAGCCGGATACATCTTCCTATCCGCCGCCGTCAATGGGCTGTGCCATTCAATCGGGTATCGTCACTTCGCTAATACCGCAACCAACATCCTTACGATCGGGTTGTTGGCCGCCGGAGAGGGTTACCATAACAATCACCATCATGACCCGCGCAGCCCGAAGCTGGGGCTGAAATGGTGGGAATTCGATCCTGCCTGGCCGGTGATTCGATTATTGCAGATGCTAAGATTGTGTCAGGTACGCTGAAGTCCTTCCTCAAAAAATTAAACCACGGGGAACACTGGGGACACGGGGAGACAAGAGTTCTTCTATCAGCAACATCATAGGGCAATTGAGCGGTCGCTTCTGGATGCTTCTGCCTATCACTTCAACGGCAAATTCAAAACCTGCCCCGCCTGCCCGTAGAATTCAATTCTTCCGGTTGATGACTGGCCGGCCGAGCCGCTGAAGAGAATAAACTCAGTGCTATAACCGCCGCCCTCAACAAAGTGCGGCAAGAACACCGGCAAGCTGGCCACCGGCAGTTCTTCGTCGACAGGTGTAGTGGTGGTGATCAAAAAGTCCCCTCTCTCATTGACACGACCGCGCAATCCCACTGCCGAAATGGGCGCGTTTGAAGAGAAGCGCAGTAGTCCTTGAAACGGAGATGGCAAAGAACTAAAGCCCGAAATCTGCTCCAGGAACGTAGCCATCTGGCCGTCTCCTGGAATGACGACACTTCCTGTCACTCCTAATGGTATTCCCGACAGGGTCGTCAACTCGAAGTCTACGGTCGCGCTCGAGGACGAAAGATTCGCAATAGCGACACCGGTTCGAATCGACCCCGCATCCGATGCCTGAGCGTACATCCGGAAAGCCGAGCCCGAGCGCAACAACGGCACTCCAGCCTCCGTCACGGTCACATTGCCGCTTTTAAATGTAAAGATTCCCAGACC
>DASYPF010000446.1:0-5970 GCA_036006905.1 Acidobacteriota bacterium | reverse complement strand
GGACCCGTCGCTTACGCTCCGGGCTCTGACATGGGTGGCGCCTGTGGCCCCCGCAAATGTCCAAACTCCAGGGGCGAACGGCCCTGCGCCCCACGTTGAGACATTGTTGTGAACCGAATATTATGAAAATCAAACTGATTCTCTCAGTTCTGCTGTTCGGGCTGGGACTGGCAGCTTCTGGCCAAAATCCCAAGGAATTGCCTGCGCCGGACCAACCGCAAGCTGGCAAGCTGGAAAAGAAGCAGGAGATATCCCCCCAGCAGGAACGATTTCGTCAACGCGTAGGGACCCAGATCTTCAATATAATGGATACGAATCACGATGGCGTCATCGACATTGATGAGTTTCGTGCTTATGCGCCGAAATTTCTCTTCGGCCGTGCTGACACAAACGGCGACGGCAAGATTGACAAAGAGGAATGGATGAAGGCGCCCGGAGGCGGCGGGCTGATGCAGGGACTGCGTCGTTACCGGGAATTTTTTGCCGCCGATAGGGATCTGGATGGCCGTTTGTCGCACAGCGAATACGACGGCTCCGACTTTGACAGACTGGATCTCAATCATGATGGGTACCTTTCGCTCGCCGAATGGAAGCGCCGTGAATGGGAGCAGACGAATCTCAAGATTGAGGAAGCGCTGTGTAAGTACGATCGAAATCACGATGGCAAGGTGACGCGCAGTGAATTTGGCGGCAGCGCCGAGGAATTTGACTCGATGGATGTGGACATGGACGCCGAAATCACGCGGGCCGATATCCGGCGTTGAGGAAGCTATCAGCTATCAGCCATCAGCCATCAGCCATCAGCGGTCATCGGTCAACATTCATCAGTCATCGGTCATAGGCCAACAGTCATCGGTCATCAGTACCAGCCTTCATCCATGTATTGCTGACAGCTGAGAGCTGATAGCAGATTGCTGATAGCTGACCGCTGACCGCTGACACCTTCCAACAAAAACCCTCCCGCCTCACATGGGACTCTGCTAAGCTTCTTTGAAACTTGTTTCTACTGCAGCGCGTAGTAACACGCGACGATTCAACGCTTGCGGCCGCTACGGAGGGGTCTGTGAAATACGGTAAACTGATTCTAAGAAACATTCTGCGGAACAAGCGGCGCACGTTTCTTACTGTTTCCAGCCTGGGAGTGTCGCTCTTTCTGATTGTGACGCTGGCTACTATCTTCACTGAGCTTACTCGGGGCAGCAGCCACGCGAATCCTCTGAGGCTGATCGCGCGCCATGCCGTATCTCTGGTTTATAGTCTGCCGGTCGCCTATGTTCAGCGTATCGAGAGCGTTCCGGGAGTAAAATTTGCGCTCCCTTACAGTTGGTTTGGCGGCATTTACAAGGACGAGCGCAATTTCTTCGCCAACTTCGCCATTGATGCAAAGAAGCTGCGCCCGTACTTGCCGGAGATAAACATGTCCGACGAACAGTGGGACGCTTTCATCCGGGATCGACAAGGAGCAATAGTAGGGAGGAAGCTGGTGGAAAGGTTCGGATTCCACATCGGGCAGAGGATCACGCTCAAGAGCCCCATTTATCGAATTGAACCTGAAATGATCATTCGGGGGATCTATTCAGGCGAGCCAGGCACGGATGAAAAAACGCTCTTTTTTCACACTGAGTACTTCAACGAATCGTTGCCCGCCTGGCAACAAAACTGGATTGGAACGATCGGCGTTATGGCCAATGCTCCGGAAGACGTTCCTCGAATCGCCAGGCAGGTGGATTCGATGTTCCTCAACACCGATCGTCCCACCAAGACAGAGAACGAACGGGAATTCGCCATGAGCTTTGAAACGATGATGGGTGGAGTCAAGCAGTTTCTTTATGGGATCATGCTGGCAATTACGTTTTCAATTCTTCTGGTAATGGCCAATACCATGGCGATGAACGTGAGGGAAAGGACGAACGAAGTGGGAACACTGAAGGCGCTTGGTTTTCAGCGTGGCGCGATAGCATGGATGTTTGTGGCTGAAGCGATCCTGCTATCGACGGTGGGGGCCCTTTTGGGAGTTGGAGGTGCCACGCTTCTGTTTAGCGTGTTCGATGTGAGTCTTTATCTCCCCAACTTTGGTTCATTCATTCCGGCCAGGGAGACGGTGATATTGACTTCGGCAGTTGCTCTTTTGGTGGGTGTTGCCAGCGTCTCCTATTCCGCATACCGCGTTTCGAAACTAACTATCGTTGAGGCCTTGCGCCGGGTGGAGTAATGGCACTTCCGCTCAAATACAACATCCGTAATTTAACGGTGCGAAAGGGTTCAACGCTTGCCACTGCTGCCAGCGTCGGACTCACCGTGGCGGTATTTTTAATGGTCATGTCGCTGGCGCGTGGCATTGAACTGACACTGACGTCTAGCGGCGAGCCGCTCAATTTAATCGTTCTGCGCAACGGGTCCACTGCGGAGATGATGAGCAGCGTGACCGTGGAGAATTTCAATACGCTGCGATATCTCGAAGGAGTAGTGCATGAGGGAGATCAGCCGCTGGTTACGCCCGAGCTGACCACCTTGATTTATAAGGCGCGCAAGGGACAGACGCAGGGCAGCAATATCACCGTACGCGGCATCGGACCGATGTCTCTGAAGCTTCGTTCCGGATTCAAAGTCGTGGAAGGAAGAATGTTTCAGACCGGTTTGACCGAGGCGATCGTCTCGCGGCGAATCTATGAGAGATTTCAGGGCCTGGGAATCGGCGACAGATTCAGAGTGCAGGGAGCCGATTACACGGTTGTAGGAATTTTTGCGGCGGAGGGTAAGGCTTTCGAGTCGGAAATTTGGGCGGACGTCAATGTATTGAAAAACAGCAGACGGCTTCAAACTTATTCTTCCATACTGATGAGAGTGAAGGATTCCGATACGCTGGCGGCCCTCGCGAAGCGGATTTCCGACGACCAGCGCCTGCAATTGAAAGCGGTGCCGGAGCGGACTTTTTACGAGGAGCAGCAGGGAACAACTTCGGCTGCTCTGAAATATCTGGGCGGCTTTATCTCCTTCATCATGGCTGTGGGCGCCTGCTTTGCCGGAATGAATACAATGTACGCGGCGGTAGCCAATCGAACACAGGAAATCGGGACTCTGAGGGTCCTGGGATTTAAAAGAAGGAGTATTCTGCTTGCGTTTGTTCTGGAGTCAGTGGCCATCGCTGTTGTTGGAGTGGCGATCGGTGTACTGCTTGCGCTGCCGTTGAACTTTGTCTCCACTGGAACGTCCAATTGGGTTACGTTCAGCGAGATTGCGTTCAACTTTCGGGTAACGCCGGGTCTGATCATCGCGGCTCTGATCTTCGGCGTGGGAATCGGATTCTTCGGTTCATTGCTCCCGTCCCTGCGTGCTTCGCGATTTAAGATTATTGACGCCCTGAGAGCAACTTGACGAATTACGAATTACGAATGACGAATGCGGAATTAAGAATTAAGAATTAAGAATTAAGAATGCTCGATGCGATTGCTGATAGCTGACAACTGATAGCTGACAACTGACAACTGACAACTGACAACTGACCACTGACCACGGACAACTCACACCATGCCTTTGCAAAACACGAACCTGGACGAGCGGCTAAGAAGCTTGCAGATTGACCGCTCCGCCAAGTCTTCGCCCGCCACTCCAAAGAACGGCGTTCCAAAGAAAACTCTCCTTGTGTTGTCCATCCTGGTGGTACTGGGGGTCTTTGGTTATCTATATATCTTTTCAACGCCCAAGACGGTATCAGCGGCAGAAGTGAAAATTGAGACTGGGGGCTCCAGCGAGGGAGAGACGACTCTGACGGTTTCTGGTTATGTAGTCGCTCATCACAAGATTGCCGTCGGGTGCAAGGTCATGGGCCGGGTCGCGTGGATAGGGGTAGAAAAGGGAGACAAGGTGAGCCAGAGACAAGTCCTTGTGCGACTGGAAGACGACGAGTATCGCGCGCAGGTGAATCAGGCACGCGCCAATCTTTCGGCGGCGCAGGCCCGACTGGATCAGTTACGCGCGGGATCCAGGCCGCAAGAGAAACTCCAGTCAAAAGCGGCGGTGGCGCGCGCGCAAGCAGACTTGAAAAATGCTGAACAGGAATATGGCCGCATGGAGCAGCTCTACCGCTCGGGAGTTGTGTCGAAAGCGGAGCTGGACCGCGCTACTGCCCAGCGCGACGTGGCGCAGGCGCAACTGGAGTCGGCGCGGCAGGCGAGCACTATCACTGAAATCGGACCGCGCGTGGAGGAAATTCACGCCGCTGAAGCTCAGTTAAAGCAGACCCGGGCTGCTCTCGATTACGCGGAAACCCAACTGGCCAGCACCGTAATCCGCGCCCCCGTTTCCGGCACTGTGTTGCAGAGGATGGTGGAACGGGGAGAGATGGTCACCCCCAGCGCTTTCGGGGAATCAGGAGCGCGCACATCGGTTGTCTCGCTGGCCGATTTGAATGACCTCCAGATTGAGCTGGACATCAGCCAGACGGACTTTGCAAGACTGAAGATGGGGCAGCGCGCGGAGATTATCCCCGAAGCCTATCCTAATCTGCGCTACCGTGGATATATTGCTGAAATTGCGCCCCAGGCGGATCGCGCGAAATCGACGGTTCAGGTGAAAGTAAAAGTGGAGAATCCTGACGAGCAGTTGCGCCCGGAAATGAATGCGCGAGTGAATTTTTTGGCTGAGACCAAACCAGGCCGGAGAAGCGAGAGCCTGCGGCGGGTAATGGTCCCAAAGATAGCGGTCATTCACCAGGGCAGCAACGATTTTGTTTTCGTCATCAGGAACGGAAAAGTGGAGCAACGAGTGGTGCGCCTGGGCGGCGAGTCTGGTGACTACGCCTACGTGTTGGAAGGCTTGAGTGGAGGCGAATCGGTAGCCGTCAAAGGGGCAGATAAGCTGCAAGATGGGGATCGAGTGAAGTTAGCATCTTAAAACGGTCGCAAGTCGAAGGTCGCAGGTCGAAGGTCACAGGTCACAGGTCGCAGGTCACAGGTCGAAGGTCACAGATCGCAGGTCGCAGGTCGCAGGTCGCATGTCGCAGGTCGAAGGGCGCAAGTCGAAAGTCAAAGGCCGAAAATCAAATCGAACCAGCTACCTTGAGACTTGCGGTGCCCAAGATGATCATTCTTGGATTTCGACCTTCGACCTGCGACTTTCGACCTGTGACCTGTGACCTTCGACCTGTGACCTTCGATCTGTGACCTGCGACCTGTGACCTGCGACATATATAGAGGGAAGATGTCAGAATCAATTGCTCAGATCCGAAACGTAATCAAAAGATTTAGGAGAGACGAATTTGAAGTCGTCGCCCTGGACAACGTCAGCTTGGACATCGATAAGGGAGATTTCCTTGCCTTGATGGGCCCGTCCGGATCCGGGAAAACCACGCTATTAAATCTGCTGGCAGGCATTGACCGTCCTTCTTCCGGCCGGGTCGATGTCCTGGGAACGGATCTTGCATCACTGGGCGAAAGCCAATTGGCTGGTTGGCGCAATGCGCATGTGGGGTATATCTTTCAGACATTCAATCTCATTCCGGTGCTCACCGCCTTTGAAAATGTGGAACTTCCGCTGCTGTTGACCAGTCTCTCTAAGGAAGAACGCCGTAAAAATGTTATGACTGCACTGGAACTGGTGGGATTGAGCGACCGGATCGATCATCTCCCCAGGCAACTGTCTGGAGGGCAGGAGCAACGCGTGGCAATCGCAAGGGCCATCGTTGTCGATCCTGACTTGATCCTGGCCGATGAGCCGACGGGAAATCTCGACGCAAGATCAGGCGAAGAGATCCTCAATATTCTGGGCACTCTCAACAAGCAACTAGGCAAGACCGTGGTCTTGGTGACTCATGACCCTCACGCGGCTCGCTATGCCAGACATGAAAGACATTTGGAAAAGGGCGTGCTCTTGGATGGGAGCCCAGACTAAGAGTCGCCGGTCACCGGTCGCAGGTCGCAGGTCGCAGGTCACAGGTCGCAGGTCGAAAGTCGCAGATCTGATCTGGTTTGA
>DASYPF010000445.1:0-6032 GCA_036006905.1 Acidobacteriota bacterium | reverse complement strand
CGCTTGCCTTTTCTTTTTCCGCATAAAACGCACCTCATGTCGCAATTATATACGATAGTGCTCAGTGCCCGGCGCCCGGTGCTCAGTGGTTTGGTATTTCGTATAATGGCTGGAGATGATCTTGTCATCATAGTGGACGTGGGCACGGTCGTGGACGTGCAGTGCTATGGGACTGTGAAATGTGTTTTTTTGACCACTTTTTTAGCCTTTCAGAAGTAAAGGGCCGATAACGGTCACGAGCACGTGCACGTCAACGGCTATGACAACGTTTTACGGGGCGCGAAACAATGCCCGTGATCGATTCCCGGGCCTGCGCGGCGCGCAAGCCCCGAGCTACGAGCCCCGCGCCTATGGCGCGCGCTGGATTTGGACATTTTGGAGAGACGGCCGGTGGGCCGTCTCTCCGCTCCGAAAATCTACACAGCTAGCCAGCCCGCCGTAGGCGGGCTCTGGAGTTTGGACATCTTTTGAAACGACAGGTCGAGTTAAAGCCCGCGCAGCGGGCGCCCAGCGTGTAGCCCCCGGCGCAGCGAAGCGGAGCCGGGAGCTAAGCGGGGTTTCGCCAGTTGAGCCCGCAAGGCGGGCGACAGCGGAACATCCCGCATCATACTTGCCACGTTGGAGCCATGCGATCTGATCAAGAAGGAGGCGCTTCTTTGGGCATATCACACCGATTTCAAGCCGGACTCCAATTAAGCTAGGCGCTGTCGCCCGCCTTGCGGGCTACCTCTCAGAAAGCCACTTAACCCCCGGCTCCGCTTCGCTGCGCCAGGGGCTACATGCTGGACGCCCGCTTCGCGGGCTCAGCCCGCCGTAGGCGGGCTAAGCGCGGCTTCGCCGCGCGAGGCGCGCCTATGGCGCGCCCTGCAGTCATAGTGTTGGACGTGGTCGTTGACGTGCACGTGAGCGTGGCCGTGAACGGCTTTTCTTTTAGTTGTGGCCATGCCACTGTAGGATCATGGCCGTGGACGGCTCTTTTGGTCGCGCTCTACCGCGCCGTACCGTCGAGGCGAGTTGTTCAGCACTTTGCCTAATTATCCAAAAGGAGAATTACTTCATGTCACAGTTTCGAACCGAGAAAGACTCACTGGGTGAGATGCAAGTCCCTGCCAATGCTTACTATGGCGTCCAAACCGCCCGCGCCGTGGAAAACTTCCCTATCAGCGGGTTGGTCTTTCCACGGCAATTCATTTATGCGCTGGGTTTGATCAAGCGCGCCAGCGCGCGCGCCAACATGGACCTCGGAGACCTGGATCGTCGCATCGGCGAAGCTGTCGTTCAAGCAGCGACGGAAGTTATCGAGGGGCGCTGGGACGGTGAATTTCCCATTGACATCTTTCAGACGGGAAGCGGCACTTCCACCAACATGAATGCCAACGAGGTCATCGCCAATCGTGCGGCGGAAATACTAGGCGCGCCGCGCGGCAGCAAAGCGGTTCATCCGAATGATCACGTCAACATGTCGCAGTCTTCCAATGACGTGATCCCCACAGCAATTCATGTGGCAACGGCTACCAATCTCCAGCAACAACTGATCCCGGCGCTCGAGCGGCTTGAGGAGGAGCTGGCGCGGAAGGCTCGTGACTTTAATTCCATCCTGAAATCAGGACGGACCCACCTGATGGATGCTACGCCGGTGCGGCTCGGGCAGGAGTTTGGTGGCTACCGCGAACAAGTGGCCAAAGGGGCGCAACGGGCTGCGCACGCTCGCGATGCTCTACTTGAACTCGCCCTTGGCGGCACTGCCGTCGGAACGGGAATCAACCGGCGTCCGGCCTTTCCGGAAAAGGCGATCTCTTATATTAGGATCGATACCGGTCTTCCTTTCCGTGAAGCGCGCGATCATTTTGAAGCACAGGGCGCCCGCGATGCATGCGTGGAAGCCTCCGGAGAATTGAAAACGATTGCGTGCAGTTTGATGAAAGTGGCCAACGATATCCGGTGGATGGGCTCGGGACCGCGCGCCGGTCTGGCGGAAATCAACCTCCCGGCAACTCAGCCCGGTAGTTCGATCATGCCGGGCAAAATCAACCCAGTCATGTGTGAAGCAGTGACGATGGTTGCCGCTCAGGTAATCGGTTACGACGCCACTATTAGCGTCTGCGGGATGACCGGCAACTTCGAATTGAACGTGATGATGCCGGTAATGGCATACGATCTGTTGCAATCCATTCATTTGCTTTCTTCGGTAAGTCGCGTTTTTGCCGATCGCTGCGTCGCCGGTATTACTGCCAATGTTGAACAATGCCAGCGGACTGTCGAGCGCAACCTGGCAATTTGCACCGCGCTGGCCCCGCGAGTCGGCTACGACAAGGCGGCAGAAATCTCAAAAGAGGCTTACGCGACCGGGCGCGCCGTGCGCGAAGTAGCGCGCGAGTGGAAGGTTCTTCCCGATGCTGAGATCGACTCTCTGCTGGATTTTCGAAAGATGACCGAACCGGGGGACTTGGGACAGGCCGGGGGGTGAGGCAGTCGCGAATGACGAATTACGAAGTGCGAATGTCGAATGGAACGCATGAATCCAAGTGACAACTGACGAAAACGAGTCATCGAATGTGAAAACATCTGCATTCCGCGCACTGCATTCGACATTGGCACTTCGTAATTCGTCATTCGCGACTGCCTACAGCCCAAGGGCGCGGGCTTTCCGGACCAGATCGATTAACTCCGCGCGATAACCCTGTCTGTCCACGCCTCTGGCCCCGTTCGCAATCTGGAGGATTCTGTCTAGCGAGGCCTCTCCCTTGTACGGTGAATCGCGCAGCAGCATTCCAAAAGAGGCGACTGCGGCAGAGAATTGAAAATCCGGGCTGGCCTGCTCAAAGCTCACGCCCCGATCCAGGATTGCGATTTCCAGCAATCTGCTTGTTTTGCCTTCGGGTTCCTTGTAGCGCAGTTTCAGCGTCATCAACTCGCCGGTGTGGGCCGCTCTTGTTTGATCCATTGGTCTTTGATATTTCAAGGGATCAACTCCAGGAACATCAATTGGCACGCCTTTTGGCACGATTTCATACAGCGCCGTCACTGTGTGCCCCGCGCCGATATCGCCGGCATCCTTCTTGTCATCGTTAAAGTCTTCATGACGCATGATGCGGTTTTCGTATCCGATCAGCCGATACGCTTCCACTTCGGCTGGATTGAATTCCACTTGAATCTTTACGTCTTTGGCTATCGTCAGGAGCGTCCCGCTCATTTCCTCCACCAGAACTTTGCGGGCTTCGCTCAGTGTGTCGATGTAGGCGTAATTTCCATGTCCTTTGTCAGCCAGCTTTTCAAGCGTGGAATCTTTGTAATTTCCCATCCCGAAGCCGAGCACGCTGAGGAACACTCCGCTTTTCGCCTTCTCCTGAATCAGCCGAGTCAGGTCCCCCTGATTGGTGACACCCACGTTGAAGTCACCGTCTGTCGCCAAAATGACGCGATTGGTTCCACCCTTGATAAAGTTGGCAACAGCGGTGTCATAAGCGAGTTGAATGCCTGAGCCTCCATTGGTTGAACCGCCTGCTTCCAGGTTGTCCAGAGCGCGAAGGATCGGCTCTCTGCTGCTGCAGGAAGTAGAAGGTAATACCAGTCCGGAATTACCGGCGTAAACCACGATGGCGACGCGGTCTTTCCCGGTAAGCTGTTCGACCAGCAGCCTCATGGCGCGCTTGAGAAGCGGCAGTCTCTCTTCGGGCTGCATCGAGCCGGAGACATCGATCAAGAACACCAGGTTGCTGGCCGGTCTGTGGTTCAAATCGATCTCCCTCCCTTTCAATCCGATGCGCACCAGCCTGTGCTGCGGATTCCAAGGAGCGGAAGCCACCTCCGTGTGAACCGCAAAAGGCTGCTCTCCCGTCGGAGGAAAATAATCATACGGAAAATAATTAATCATCTCCTCGATCCGCACCGAATCCTTTGGCGGTTTCTGATTCATGTTCAGAAAGCGCCGCAGGTTGGCATACGACGCGGTATCCACATCGATAGAAAAGGTAGAAAGCGGATCGAGGGTGACTCGGATAAACGGATTGTCGACAATGTGATCGTAGGCTTCGGTGTTAAATTGCTTTTCTTCCTCGCTCTGATTTTTCGCGAGATCCGTTTTGCGCTGCGGGAGTGAGCGGCCTCCCAGGGCGGCTCCGGGTTTCGCGGAGGTCCTGATGGAATCCACCGCGCGCATCTTTCTGCGCTCGGCGCGACCCAACGTACTCATCGAGGCTTGGATGCCGGGCGCGGCGGCGACCACGCTGACTGTTTCCGAAAATGCGCCAACCTGAAGGAGCACATTCGCCTGCAGTTTCCCTTTGTCGGGCAACGAAACCATCTGCGTATACTTTTTGAAGCCGGGAAGCGCCACTTCCAGTCTGAACCTGCCTGCTGGGAGACCCGAGATCTCAAACCGGCCGAATTCGTCCGTGACTGCGTAGCGCGCCGTCCCTGTCTTAAGATCAGTGATCGTTATGTGGGCGCCGGGAATAATGGCGCCGCTTTGGTCTGTTACGACGCCAAATATCGCACTTCCTTGTACGCTCAATTCGACCGACGCCGCTTCCGTCTTTCCTGCTAGTGTCGCGAGTAGCGGCGTTGCCGCATCCTTGCGCAGCGGCAGCGCGGCTATCGTGACTTGACTTTCTGGAAGTACATTTCCCGCCGGTGTTGGGGACCTGCGAAGAGATTCTGAGTCCGCCCGCTGCAGGAGGGGACTCTGGTTGGAGGGTCCGCTAGCCGCTGGGCGCGATTGCGCCTCGGATTTCTTCATATCTTCCAATGGGCGCGTGGCAGCCGGCGACATCAAATCCACTTCGGCCTCGGAGGCGCTAAGCCGCGGTTTTTCTGCTGCCACTGTGGGCGTGGAAGGAGCCAGTTCCTTTGGCTGTTTCGGGGACTTGCCGACAATTTCGCGACCATCTAATACCTTGGCCGGCATGCGAGAATTCAACGCCCATCGGTCCGCCGCTTGTTCCGGCTGCTCTTTCAATGACGCTTCTCCTTTGGTTTTCGGCTGCTGCAATCGCGCTTGGACCAGTACTCCAGTGCTCTGCTTCTTTTCTATGGAGCTAAGCAGTACCAGCAGCAGACAAGCCGCTGCCGCCAATCCGCCCGCCAGAGAGAATCTCAGCCAAGAAAAGGCCGGTGATTCTCTTTTTTCAAACGAAGCTTCGATGTTCGCCCGCTGCTTCGTTGAAAGGTAAAGCGGCGGTTCTTTGCCAAGCTCGTCGCGCAGCAGCGCCGCCGTCCGGCGGATTTCTTCAACGGCCTCCCGGGACGATGGAGAAGAATCCAACTCAGCCTCCATCGCCATCCGTTCCTGTTCATCCAGTTCTCCCAGGGCGTAGGAAGTCAGTTTTACGTCACGAGCGTCATCTTTCATTTGATCCTCCTGAAGCATCTCTGCTCGGCTGAGGATTCCGATTTCATATCTTCGCGTATTGTTTTCAATCCGGTGTGGATGAGGAACCCGACGTTGGTCACTGTCAGGCCGGTAATGCGGCTGATTTCCTTGTAGCTTAACTCATGCTGGAATTTCAGTCGAATTACATCCTGCTGCCTTTCAGGGAGTGTTCCCAGAATCTTGAGCACTTGCCCGAGCGCTTCCTCGCGCTCCAGCCGTTCGGGCGCGCCGAAACTACTTCGCTGCGGGAGTTGAACAGTGGGTTCGTCTTCGTTCATCGACTGCATGCGCTGTTCCTTCCTGCGAATGTCAAAGGCCCGGTTTCGACACACCGTGAATAACCACGGAGCCAGGTGGTTGACGATTCCGCGGAGATCCTTTTCCCGGCAAAGCCGCAGAAACGTGTCCTGAACCACATCCCGTGCGCGCTCGATGTCGCCCACAATGCCGGCGGCGTATCGGACAAGCGGGCCTTCATACATGTCGAGGATCGACCGTATCCAATCAGCGTTTACGGAATCTGCTTTGCGCATCGGGCTGTTCCGTTTCCTCAAATCCGTCGTCTTGTTAACGTCTCAGATGCGAATTTCTTAGAAGAAATCCGATCGAGCGAAATCGCCTCAGGCCGGAAGTCTCCAGTCATAGTCCATCGCCTATGGTT
>DASYPF010000444.1:0-5217 GCA_036006905.1 Acidobacteriota bacterium | reverse complement strand
CCCTCCGAGCAGGACCGGTTCTTCTTCCGCTGGAGCTATAACAAATTTCTTGAGGACCGCAACGACTGGACATTTTCAACTGCCCGCTTCCTGCATTCGAACGGGCTTAACCGGATCAACAAAGGCACCGGTTTTGATTATGTGCGGAATTTCAATCCGACTACGATCTTGAACATCGCGATCGCCTACAACCGCTACTTTGATGATGGCATCAATCAAGAACAATTGAAGTTCAAACCGAGCGACGTAGGTCTTCCAAAATACTTGGACGAAAAAGCGGGGGACAATCATATTTTGCCCACGATCAACTTTTCAAACTACCGCCAGGTCAGCGGCGGGGTGAACGTCCTACACCCGATCTCAGTGGCGACGCTGAAAGCCGACGTCACCAAGTACCTGGGGAAACACGGCCTGACGGCAGGCTGGGACGGAAGGATGTATTATCGCGTGACCGGATCTCCGGGCAATACCTCCGGCCGATTCGAATTCCGCAACAGTTTGTTTCGGAAAACTTCCGCCACGACCGGCGTCGGTACGTTGGGCATCGAGTGGGCGGCGTTCATGCTTGGCATTCCCAGCAGCATGTCTGCGGATACGAATGATTCTTCTTACATTACGACGCCCTATCAAGCCGTATATTTACAGGACAATTTCCGCGTCAGCAGCAAGCTGACACTCAATCTCGGTTTGAGAATGGAGTATGAAGGGAGCATCCGGGAACGTTTCGACCGCGGATTGCGGGACTTTAATTTCGACGCCGAGATTCCCTTTGCGGCTGCTATCCAGGCAGCTTATGCCAAAAATCCTTTGCCGGAACGTTCAGTTTCCGACTTCGTCATTCGCGGAGGCACGAATTATCTGGGCGTTGGCGTCCCGCGAACTCGCACCGATCCGACGTATCGGTGGCTGCCACGCTTTGGCCTTGCGTATTCCTGGAATCGGGGGACCGTTATCCGCGGCGGTTACGGAGTTTATTACGATACCCTGAATGTGAGCCACACCACGATCGATCAATCCGGATACAGTCGCGGAACAGGCACCACGATTACCAATGATCAGGGCGTGACTTGGAATTTTGGTTACTTCACGACCAACAATCCGCCTACCACCGATCCTTTTCCGGTTCGAGACGACGGGACTCGTTTCAACGTTCCGCTGGGAAACAAGCTCGGCACAAATAGTTTTCTCGGTAGAGGATTTAGTTTTCTAAATCCCAATTACCAACCCTTGAGACAGCAGCGCTGGAGTATTGAAATTGAGCGTCAGATCAGGGGCAACGCGGTCTTTGCCATTGCCTATGCCGGGTCCTGGGTCGGGAACCTGGGTGTCGACAAGAATCTCAGGCCGCTGCCGGAAAAATATTGGGCGTCAGGACTGGTCCGCAACGAGGCTATTTCGAACGATCTTAACCGGAGCGTGACTAACCCTTTCTTCATTGGCAACCTTCCGGAGTTGCAAAAGCAGGATCCATTGCTTTACCAGCAACTCTCTACACTCGGGTTCTTTACCAGCAGGACGATCTCCAAGAATCAGTTGCTCCGCGCCTTTCCGCACATGACGGGTCTTACGATGCAGGCGACGCCGATTGGAAAGAACAAATATCACGCCATGCAAGTTCGGTTTGACAAGCGATTTTCCCGCGGCTGGACCTTTAATACCCATTATGAATACTCGCACACCATGAGCAAAGATTGGTTCCCGAATGAATTTGATCCGCTGCCCGATTGGCGCGAAAGCGACAATTCACGCCCGCACCGATGGGTGGCGACATCAATCTGGGAGCTTCCCTTCGGAAAAGGCAAATGGCTGTTGAACGACAAGGGAATGCTGAGTTCCGTGTTGGGAGGTTGGCAACTGGGCGCCATCTGGCAGATGCAGAGCGGCGAGTGCATCGATTTCGGAAATGCTTTTTATTATGGGAAATCGCTGCGCGACGTCGTTCTTCCCGATAGCCAGCGCAGTAAGGACCGCTGGTTCAATACCGACCTTTTCGAGAGAAACAGCACCAAAACTGCGGCCAGCTTTCACCGTCGGGTGTTCCCAAACCGCCTCAACTGGTTGCGCAACGCAAACCTGTATCAGTTGGACATGAACATGCAGAGAACGATCCCCATAACGGAGGTGCTGAAGGCCCTTTTCCGCGTCGACCTGATCAACGCTCCCAATCATCAGGTCCTTGATGACCCGAATACAGATCCGACCAGCGCCAGTTTTGGAAAGATCAACAGCTATCTCAACACGCCGCGCTACATCCAGTTCCAGTTGCGGTTGGTGTTCTGAGGGAATGGGCTTGGGTTTCGGGTTGAAGGTTTCGAGTTCCAAGTTCAGGATTCCGGGTTTCGGGTTCTAGGCTCCGGGTTTCGAGTTTCCTTAGAACCTGGAATCTTGAACCAGTAGTTGACATGAGCCCTGCCGATTCAAACAGTCCGCAGCCGCAGCCTGCCATTCAGGTCATGCAGATTCTCTGGGTGGCAATGTTCCTCGGCCAGGGCTTGCTGCTATTCATATCCTGGATGCTTTCCCGAAGCGAGGCGGGGCGGGCGAGTCCCATGGAACTTCCGTTTTCTAACCCGCTGGTTCTGACTTTTGCTGTCATAGCCCTTGTTGGTTTGGGGCTGAGTTTAAACATTCACAAATTGCTCCCTCGTGTTGGCGATGAAACGGGACAGGCAGCCATTCAATCAATTTCACCGAGCGATCCAAAAAAATTGATTCCGCTTTACGTGGTTCGATTGGCACTCCTGGAATTGGCTGGCGTGTGTGGATTCGTGCTGAGCTTCTTGACAGCGAATCTGATTTACATGCTTCCGTTTCTAGCGGCGACCGTGCTGGGTTTTTTGGTTTCTTATCCTTCGCCGGAGTTTTTAGAGAAAATTTCAGAAAGATCGTGAGGCACCCCGGGACGTCAGAACGTGTGGAGAAAATTGCTTTTTGGAAGTCTCTGGACCGGCCGAGCCGCGCGCGTTAGCAAGCGGACTTTCCATGTGGTGTCTGCCGCACCGCAGAAGATTATAGGCGACAGCGCTAGCTCGGGTTCGACAATGGTGGAGCAGCGTTACATGGAGAGTCCGCTTGCTTACGCGCGCGGCTCGGCCGTTTCCTATTATTGGAATAGGTTCGCCATGCTATCAGTTCCTTAAAATGTTGAATTCTGTTCATCGTTTTTTGCAAAGGACGAAAACACGATTTTAAGGCCATTCGGGCATCGATGACACTGAAGGCCGACCACGGCTACGATCACGTTCACGAGCACGTCCACGTGGACGACGACGTGGTCGTGATCGTGGTCGTGGACGTAGACGTTGACGGCTTTAGGTCTGAACAACCCATTGGAACGGAGTTCGCCAGGAATGATCCAGACTGGTCATTCGGCGCGATTTAGATCTTGCTAAAAGAACAAGAAATCACGCGCATGGGGTACAATCGGCAGCATGTTTCGGAAAAAGCGGCTTACGGAAATGGTTGCCTGCGCGGGTTGAGCGGCCAAGCTGCCGCCGATCGCGCTGGCTCAGGTCCTGAGCCAACTGAACGTGCCAAGATCGGAAGATGTGATTGTCGGCTTTGAGAATGCCGAGGACGCCGCGGTGTATCGTTTGAACGAGCGGGAGGCGGTGATTCAGACGATCGACGTCATTACTCCCTTGGTCGACGACCCATTTACCTTCGGGCGCGTCGCCGCGGCCAACGCCATGAGTGACGTGTACGCCATGGGCGGGACTCCGCTTACTGCGCTGTCCTTCGTCGGATATCCCAAAAATGGCGATCTGGAGATCCTGGCTCAGATTCTGGCCGGCGGAGTCGACATGTTGCAGAGCGCAGGATGTTTTCTTGTTGGAGGACATTCGGTTGCCGATGAAGAGCTCAAGATCGGATTTGCCATCATGGGCCGCGCTCTTATTTCATCTCTGAAGCGGAATTCCACTGCGAGAGTCGGAGATTTGCTGGTACTGACAAAACCAATCGGCACTGGAATCATCGCAACCGCCATCAAGCGGCAAAAGGCTTCGCCCCAGGTAATCAAAAATGCTATTTACTGGATGACACAACTGAACAGCGACGCCGCTGAGCTAATGATCGAACACAAAGCCAGCGCTGCGACGGACATCACCGGTTTTGGATTGTTGGGACACGCAATGGAGATGGCAAAGGGAAGCCGAGTCATGCTCCAGTTGGATGTCTCGAAGATTCCTGTGTTGGACGGGGCAAGCGAACTGGCGGAAACGTCGGCGCCCGGGGGGACAGCCTCGAACCGGGAATATGTGAAAGATCTACTCGATGTACAGGTAAAGTTGGACAGACGGATGTCCAATGTTCTTTTTGATCCTCAAACATCGGGAGGATTGCTGATCTCGCTGGGGGAAAAGGAGGCGCCTGGTTTTGTTGCCGTTATGAAAGACCGCGGAAAAATGGCCGCTCTGATTGGGCGCGTGGCTGAGGGTGGATCGCACGCACTCCAGTTGCGCTAGACTCCGGATAGCGGCATGCAAAAGCTGAAGAATTCACCGCCGAGGCGCAGAGTTCGCAGAGCTTGCGCAGAGAATCTCTGCGTAACCTCCGCGCAATTTGCGTCTCTGCTGTGACGAAAGAGTAGGATTATGAGGCCATCTTTTAGAGTCTTACGACTCATCTCCTGCGCAATCGCAATTGCTCTCTCATTCCAAGTCGCCGCGTTCGCGCAGACCGTCGACGTGGGTGCCGTCGACTCCATCATTCAGGACGCAATGCGCGTCTGGGAAGTCCCGGGAACGTCGCTTGCGATCGTAAGAGACGATCAGGTGGTGTACCTGAAGGGGTTTGGTGTTCGAGAATTAGGCAACGATCGGCCGGTCACGCCCGATACGCTGTTTGCCATCGCTTCAACTACCAAGGCGTTCACCACAACCGCCATGGCCATGCTGGTGGATGAAGGCCAGATGGACTGGGACGATCCGGTGCGCAAGTATCTTGAATTTTTCCGCCTGACTGATCCGCTGGCGAATGAAAATGTGACGCTGCGTGATCTTGTTTGCCATCGCACCGGCTTGAGCCGCAATGATTTACTGTGGGACGAATCGCCGTGGGGACGCGAGGAGATTCTCAGAAAAATCGGATTGGTGAAATTGAGCCGCCCGTTCCGCAGCACTTACCAGTACAACAATATTATGTTTCTGGCAGCAGGTGAAGCCGTCGGGAAAGCTTCCGGCGGCACTTGGGAAAATTTCATACAAAAGCACATTT
>DASYPF010000443.1:0-6411 GCA_036006905.1 Acidobacteriota bacterium | reverse complement strand
GGACCGCTTGTCTGGAACCGCTTGCAGCCGATTTCCCTTCTATTACCGGTGTACCGGCATCGTCTAGAACCTTAGCGCGTCGAATCGATATGTTGGAGCCCTGCCCGCCGGAAATGCGGCCCGCAATTGAAGGAGTGGCATTTTCACGAAATTGCCAGAACCAGGTCGCTGCCAGCACACCTGCGACAAAACCGCCCGCAGCGGCCAGGGCAAGGGCTTGGATCCTTCGCTGACGAGTCCAGCTCATTCAACAAAGAACACGGGCGTACCCGGTTTGACAAGTGATGCCACTTTCATTGCGTCCCAATTGGTTAGCCGCACGCAGCCATGAGAAGAGGTATGTCCAATGTTACCTGGTTCCGGCGAGCCATGGATCCCGTAGTGTTCCTTGCTGATGTCGATCCAAACTACTCCTACCGGGTTGTTCGGGCCGGGTTTGATATCCGCTTTGCCGCCCCGGGACTTGGCGTCCCAGAACAGCGTTGGATTGTAATGAAAAGTCGGATTCTTTGATACGCCTGTAACCTTCCACTGGCCGATCGGAAGAGGATCGTGCTCGCTGCCGGACGTCACCGGCGCGTGAAAAATCACTCTTCCATCGGCTGTCTTGACCGTCAGTGACGAGCCTTTCTTGCTCACCACAACCGTCACACCGCCTCCGTTGGCCGGCGGTGCGGGAGTGGCGGCCTCTTTTTCCGAGCCGGATGTTCCAGAAACATTGGGCACTTTGATTTCTTCGCCGGCCGCAAATTTCGTGCCGGGGTTGAGTCTTTTCAGCAGCATCGGACTGATGTGGAATTTCTCACCCAGTTTTTCGATAGGTGAAGTGTAGTAAAGACCGGGAAGCGTTGCCTGCTTCATCAGGTCCCTGGGAATGTTATCAAGAAATGGACCGGCGACATCGTCGGGTGTGAGTTTATGGGACACGAGTGTCTCACTTGCGCCTGAATTGGAGAGAGCCTGGCGAGTGGCCTCATCAATGGTAGCGGCGGGCTGTAACCCGCGCGCTTGCTGAAAAGCTGCCAGGGCCAGGCGCGTGTTGCGGCCCAGATTCCCATCGATTTCGCCTGGGGAAAATCCCGCCTGATCCAGCCGGATCTGGATATCGAGCGCCGCCGGAGGGGCGATAGTGCCTCGGGAGACCGGTCGCCGATCAGATAGATACCAGTCATGTCGGCCGTGCACGGCAGCGAGTCGAATCGATCGATAATGTGAGTGCCGGTAATGACGGTGGCCAGTGCGGACGTATCCTGCTTCCAGATTGGAAGTGTCCTCCAGGAAAATGAAAAGACCCGTCAAGGAAACCGCGGCCATCAAGAAACGTGTCCCTCGAAATGATCGTTTGCGCAAATCCTTTCTCATCAATTTCACAATAGCACGCATCGCGGAGTTGTCCATGCAGGCTAAGGAAAGTCAAAGGAGATTGTTTCAAGAAATCGCAAGCCGCTTTTAAGATGTCAAAGCGCGCGGAGCGGGCGATGGAATTGTGGCCACAGGCGCCACCCACGTCAGAGCCCGGAGCGTAAGCGACGGGTCCCGCCCACGTGACAATCTACGGGACCCGTCGCTTAGAACCTGTGAAAAACTCAAAAAGCTTCACCGCGAAGACCGCGAAGGGCGCTAAAAGATCCTTACGCTCTCATCTGACCCACGAATTGCAAAACAGTCTCCAGTACAGGATAAGTGTCTTCGTTGACGCTGAGCGAACCCTTGGAGCTCAGGGGATAGTAAATATGCTTAGCGCTCTTCGCGCCTTCGCGGTTCAATTTTTTCACAGATTCTTACGCTCCGGGCTCTGACATATCGGTGAGCTACCCACGGCAGAGCCCCGCAGTTAATGGGGGAGTCGCCTGCTTTGCGGGCTGATGACCACGAACCTGGTAAATGGCAACACACTAAATTTTATGAATCTCTTGCGCGAAACCGAATAAAATCTCCACGTAAAGAACTTTCCTCAACTGAAAAACACATGAACTCCAGAAAACTGCTGCAACTTCGTTTTGCAAATTGCACGCTGATGATTTTCTTGCTGCCCGCTTGGATTCTTGCCGCCCCACCAGGCGAGGGACCCCAGGTGGAACTGCTGTGGTCCAGAGGCGCCCCTGGCGCGGTGGGACAGGAAGATGCGGACAAGCCGACACTGTCGATATATCTTCCGCCCGCGGAAAGAACCACAGGAACAGCAGTCGTGGTCTGCCCCGGTGGCGCCTATCGCGCGCTGGCCATGGATCATGAGGGGCGCCAGGTTGCCGAGTGGCTCAATTCATTCGGCGTGGCTGCCTTTGTGCTCAAGTATCGGATTGCGCCGCGTTATCATCATCCTGCGCCGATGATGGATGCGCAGCGCGGCGTGCGGACAGTGCGCGCGCGCGCCCGGGAGTGGGGCATCGATCCGGCTCGCATCGGCATTCTCGGATTCTCCGCGGGAGGCCACCTGGCCTCGACGGCAGGCACCTACTTCGATGCGGGACAGCCGGAAGCTGACGATCCCATTGATCGCGCCGGCAGCCGCCCGGATTTTATGGTGCTGGTATATCCGGTAATCTCTTTCACGACCGAGTACACGCACCAGGGTTCCCGCAACAACCTTCTCGGGCCAAGTCCTTCGGCAGAGCTGCTTCACCAGTTTTCTAACGAGACGCAGGTCACTCCTCAAACTCCGCCGACTTTTTTGATCCATACCAGCGGTGACAAAGGGGTGCCCGCAGAGAATAGTGTGCTCTTTTACCTGGCCCTGCGCCGCGCCAACGTACCCGCGGAAATGCACATCTTTGAAGAGGGGGAGCATGGATTTGGCCTGGCCCCCCAAGATCCGGTTCTCTCCGCCTGGCCAAATCTTTGCAAGGCATGGATGGAAAGGCGGGGGTTATTGAAGAAGTGAGAGTGACGAATTGCGAATGACGAATGACGAATTGCGAATGTCGAGGCACCAGGCGTCAAAATTTATTGTGGCTCTGTGTTGATTCCCGTCGAACTCTTCACCACAGAGTCACAAAGGTCACAGAGGATTCACAGAGATTTACCTTTGGGCATCGGTCAATCGCCATTGGTCAGCACGTCATCAGGTCACAGGTCTGCAGGTCTGCAGGTCGACAAGTCACAGCTAGTCAAAAACTGTTGGCCTCTCGACCTGTGACCTGTTGACTTGCTGACCTGAACCGATGACTGATGACTGATGACTGATGACTGATGACTTCTCTTCTACTTTTGCGTCACTGAAAATCCGGGCTCACTGATTAACTTCGTATCCACTTTTGAGGCGTACTTCTTGACCATTCCCTGAATTTCGCTGGCTTTGCCGATTAACACGAAAGCCAAATTGTCGAGTGGGAAATACTGCTTGATGACCCGCTGCGCGTCGGCCACGGTCATTGCATCAATGTGCGGGTAATAGTCGTTGACATCGCCCGCGTCCAGACCATAGAACTCAAGCTGGGAAACCAACGATGCAAGCTGGTCGGAAGTTTCAACTCGTGTCGGGAACTGGCCTTTCATGTAGTTCTTGGCCGACTTTAGTTGTTCTTCAGTAATGCCGTTCTCATGCAGGCGCTTCAAGATGTCAAGAGCCATGTCGATTGCTTTTTCGGTCATGGCATTCTGTGTGTAGCTGCTAATGACAAATGGGCCTTGAACCTTGCGCTGATCGAAAATGGAATACGCGCCGTAGGTCAATCCGGAATTGATGCGCAGCTCGGAGTTGAGCATTGAAGTGAATCGCCCGCCGAACACCGTATTGACTACGTTGATGTAAACGCGATCCCGGTTGGTGCGGGCGATGCCCACGTTACCGATCCGAAAGAACGTCTGTGTGGAGTCGGGCTTGTCAACTAAAAGCAGTTTCTTTCCCTGCAGGGGCGCTGCCGCGGCAACAACTGCTTCCTGCGACG
This sequence comes from Acidobacteriota bacterium, assembly GCA_036006905.1. Classification (GTDB taxonomy): domain Bacteria; phylum Acidobacteriota; class UBA6911; order JACQSX01; family JACQSX01; genus DASXTB01. The sequence goes on along the minus strand of DASYPF010000443.1, from coordinate 2,524 downwards.
GCTTTGCGTTCCAACCATCGAACTTTTCTGCCAGCATCCGCTCCATTTCACTGCTGTTAAAGTCTCCCACTGCTGCCAAGATGGTCAGACCCGGCGCGTAGCGGGTCTCATAAAACCTCAACACGTCCGAACGCTTGATTGCCGCCAGCGATTTCTCGTCGCCGCCGGTCGAACGAGCGTAGGGATGGCTGGTGTACAGATAGGCATTGAAGTAAATTCCAATAACGTTCTGCGCTTCGTCCTTAGCTGCTTTGATTCCATCAATGCGCTGCTTGAGCATCTTGGTCACTTCTTCTTCTGGAAAAGTGGGATGCAGCAAGACATCAGCCAACAGATCGAGCCCTTTGGCGACATCCTTCTTCATAAACTCGCCAGAAGCGCTGCTGTAGTCCTTTGTGGCGTCAGCATCGAGTTGCCCGCCGACAAAGTCCAGTTCCGCGGAAATCTGGTCGGCGCTGCGCGTCTTGGTCCCCTTGCGCAGCAGCCCGGCGGTTAGCGCAGCCACTCCTTCCTTTCCTGCAGGATCGACGACGGATCCCACCTTCACGATAGTGTTGAAGCTGATCAAGGGAACCTCGTGCTGTTCCATCAGGAGCAGCGTCATTCCGTTCTTCAATTGGACCTTTTTATAGGCAGGAAGCTTGAGTGTGCTTTCGGCGCCTTCGATGGGCAAAAAGCTGGAAATGCCAAGCACCAGCAGAATCAGTGTCGGTAGGGTTAGTCGCTTCATGTTTATCTGGAAATAATTTCACCGCGGAGACGCTGAGAGCGCCGAGATTGAGCAGAGAGTTTTGCAGTGGCAGGCCCACCGAAAATCTCTGTGAATCCTCCGTGACCTTTGTGACTCTGTGGTGAAGAGTTCGGCGGGTATCAACACAGAGCCACAAAGAACACGAAGGTTTCACAGAGAAAACGATTTGGGCAACACGCCCTCACGCCCTGGGCTACAACTCTTTTCGCGCTGCACGGCTGAAAACCTACTTCCTCTCCTTCTCCGGCTCATTTTCCGGAACCAGAGTCGCTACCGTCCGGTTCTTTTCATCAAAATACTTCCGCGCCATCCGTTGCACGTCTTCCTTGGTCACCTTGGCATAGCTGCCCGCCGCGCTGAATAATTTTTGATAATCGCCGAAGAACACTTCGTAGCTCCCTAATGTATTCGCTTTTCCGTTGATTGTCTTCATCTGCCGATAGAAGTCCGCCAACAGGATATTCTTTGCTTTCTCCAGTTCCTGATCGGACGCAAGCGCGGTTTTGACCTTCTCCAACTCGTCGTAAATCGCTTTCTCTATCGCTTCAGGTCGCACTTGTTCCTTGGGTTGGGAGGTAATAACAAACAACGTGGGATCAAATGCGAAGCTGAAATCGCTGTCGATGGAAATTCCCAGTTGATCTTTGTCCACGATGCGTTGGTACATGCGCGAGCTTTGGCCGGAAAAAAGTATCGTCTGAAGAACCCGCAAAGAGTAGAAGTCGGAGCCGGCCGTTTCGGGTACGTGAAATCCGATCATCACTATCGGTAGTTGCGCGAACTTCTTTACGATAAGTCGACGCTCTCCCATCTGCTCCGGCTCGCGGGTAGTAAGTTTAGGCGGAGGCGCATGAGACGGAATCGACTCGATATACTTTTCAGCCAGCTTGAAAATCTGCTCCGGCATCACGTCGCCCGTCACCACCATCGTCCCGTTGCCCGGCGAGTATCCCATTTCGAAATGATGCTTGAGGTCTTCCATCTTCCAGGTTTCAATGTCGCTCATCCAGCCGATCACGGGCCATTGGTACGGGTGCGCAATGTAGGCGGTCGCCCACAGTTGCTCATCCAGAATCCCGAAATTATTGGCGTCGATAGACGTGCGTCTTTCCGATGCGACCACACCCCGCTCCGATTCGATCATTTTGGGATCAAAACTGAGATTGGCGATGCGGTCTGCCTCGATATCGAAGATTAATTCCAGCGTCGACGGAGGGAACCAATCCTGGTAAACAGTCACGTCTCTGGCGGTATACGCGTTATTTGATCCTCCTGCCGTCTCCATCACGATGTCCAGTTGCTTTGGGCCGTATTTCTTGGCGCCATTGAACATCATATGCTCGAAAAAGTGAGAAAGCCCTGTGGTCCCGGGCCGCTCATTGCGTGACCCGATCCGATAGAAAATATAAAGCGCCACACTGGGGATGGAATGATCCTCGTGCACCAGGATTTTCATGCCATTTTTGAGCGTGTGAGTCTTGACGTCGAAGTTTTGGGAGTGAAGGTAGGGACATTCAATAAAGCAGAATGAAAACAGCCAAGCGGCGGCAAGCAATCGCCTGCTCAATTTCATATTCCCTCTCCAGAGGTATTCAGCTTACGACAATGTCGGGCGATTCCAAATCACTTCCTGTGGTATGTCCTAAAAGCGTCCTTGACCAGGAAGGTTTCTCGCTACAACATCCACGCGCACGTAACGCGCACGGGCACGTCAAAGACCACGGCTACGGTCATGGACATCAAGGCTGGGCAGTAATCACCCGCAGAGCCGCG
>DASYPF010000442.1:0-10676 GCA_036006905.1 Acidobacteriota bacterium | reverse complement strand
TCGCTCTCGCCTCCTCCGCGGGAAGCCGTATCGATGTAAAGAAAATGCCGGCCATCCGGCAGGAAGCAAGGGAATCGGTGGGCCCTTTCACCGCGGGATTCATTTACTTTGGTAACAGCCGATGCCGCGCCACCTGCTGCTGACACTCGATAAAGAGAACCGGCAGCGTTGGGCGCAAATAGAATGGTTCCGTCGCGGTTCCAAGTACCGCCGCGACCAATCGGTGCATCACAAAGCGTCTGCGCCGGCCCGCCGGAGGCGTTAATCTTTTTCAGCTTCCCGCCGGTGAAAAATCCAATGTACTGGCTGTCGGCAGACCAGAAGGGATAACTGGCATCCTCGGTTCCGGCAAGCGGCTGGGCGGCAAGCGCGTCGAGAGGACGAACCCAGAGCTGCCGCTTTCCTTCTGTTAAGGCAACAAAAGTAATGCGCCTCCCGTCTGGAGAGACAGCGACAGGCCCGGCGCCAATGCCTCCTATCGAGAAAAATGAAGATTTTTCCGGTGGAAGGACGTAGGAACGAATCGCCCCTGTTTCCTCGCCAGGCCGGGACAGGTAAACAACTGCGAGTGCAAGAGCCACTACAATCATTGCGAGAAGTGCGGAGACCGCCATCCATAGGCGAACACTACTAGCTTCAGGCGGAGCGGGAGAGGGGGAGAGTGGGAGAGCGGGGGATGGGGCTTTTAGGGCCTCGTCAATTTCAATGCGGGCGTCGGCGATATCATGCAGCCGGATATTGCGATCCTTCTGCAGGCAGCGACGCAGCAAGAGTTGAATATTCGGCGGCGTCGTTGCGGGTAGCAGCGCCCACTCGGGATCGTTTTTCACGATGGCGGCAATAATGTCGGTGACAGTCTCGCCGGTGAATGCCTGTCGGCCGGCAAGGCATTCGTAAAGCACGCAGCCAAACGACCAGATGTCTGTCCGTTTATCCAACGGCTTGCCACGCGCCTGCTCGGGACTCATGTAAGCCGCGGTGCCAAGAATGACTCCTTCGCGCAGGCTCTGCAGCGTCAGTGTCGGAGACAATGAGATGCTGGGGGAGGATTCGTCCGGAGCGAATGCTTTTGCCAGGCCGAAGTCGAGTACCTTGACCTTTCCTTCCGGCGTGACCTTGACGTTGGCGGGTTTCAGATCCCGATGGATGATCCCCTTTTCATGAGCCGCTTCCACCGCTTCGGCGATTTGGAGGCAGACCCTTAGGGCTTCGTCAATCTCAAAGCCGCGCGATATTCTCCCGCTCTCCCACTCGCCCACTCTCCCGCTCGGTCTGTCCGCTCCCCGGCTGGGCGGGGTGCGGCTCTGTGGTGAAATCAGATCGGCCAAAGTCTCTCCCGGCACCAGCTCCAAAACAAGGAAGCGCGTGCCATTGGATTCCTCCAACCCGTAAATGCTGCCGATATTGGGATGATTCAATGAAGCCAGCAACCGGGCTTCGCGCTCAAAGCGGGCCAATCTTTCCGGATCGCGCGTGAAGGCTTCCGGCAAAACTTTGATGGCGATCTCCCGGCCCAACTTGCTGTCCCGCGCCCGGTACACCTCTCCCATGCCGCCCGCGCCCAGCAGCGAAAGGATTTCATAAGCGCCCAGTCGGGTACCTAGATTGAGAGTCATTCGTTGATGCCGTTGGATGTTGGATCGAAGCGTAGTATTCAGGAACGTGGATTGCAAGAGGTTTTCGAGGGGCGAAAGGCTGAACGCAAAGGCGCAAAGACGCCAAGCGGATGAGGTAAGTCTATGTGTGTGCCAGCGGCCTATCCAACCAAGGCGGTATTCGAAGCACCGTGCTGGTTGCCGCAGACTCGCCCTCACTCGCCTGGCGGCATTGCGCCTTTGCGCCCTTGCGTTAACGCCCTGGTCCCGAGCGCGTCGTAGGTGGCGTACTTGTACATCTCGCTGAGGGTGGGATAGTTGTAGCAGGTCTGAATGAAAAGGTCGGCTCCCGCGCCTAGTAGCAGGGCGCTAAGACCGACATGGACGATTTCGGTCGCTTGTTCGCCGATGATGTGAACACCCAGAAGCTTCATGTCCTCCTCGCGGAACAGCAACTTTAGAAATCCGCTGTTGTCGCCGACGATCTCCCCGCGCGCATTGCCTGAGTAGAGGGCTTTGCCCGCGATATAGGGTATCTTTTTTTCCTTGAGCGTCTCTTCCGTTTCGCCTGCCATGGAAACTTCCGGAATAGTGAATATCCCGTAAGGCAGCACGCTCGCCAGATGGGTTTTGTATTTCAAATCAAATGCGTGAACCATAGCGACACGCGCCTGTTCCATGGACGTAGAGGCCAGAGCGGGAAAGCCAATGACGTCTCCTACGGCGTAAACAGTTGGGACGCGGGTCTGATAGTTTTCGTTCACTTCTATTTGTCCGCGTTTGTTGGTGGTCAGGCCGATTTTCTCCAAGGCCAGGCCCTCGGTGTTGCTGCAGCGTCCGGAAGCAACCAAAATAGTGTGGGTATTGAGCACAGAACCCGACTGTAACCGGACTTCAATGTTCTCAGCGCCGGCTTCGACCGTCTCTACGGAGTCGGGCATGATCATATGGATTCCCATCGCCTCCATTCTCTCGCGCAGCGTGTGGGAGATTTCCACATCCAAAAAACTCATCAATCTTTCTCGTGCTTCCACAAGCGAGACATCAATTCCCAAAGCGGCAAACATACAAGCATATTCGCAACCGATCGCTCCTCCACCGGCAATCACCATCGTGGAAGGTATGTCGTGCATAGTAAGAATCGAGTCGGAGTCATAAATGCGTGCATCGTGAAATGGAAAAATCGGCGGATGGTGGGGATATGAACCGGTAGCAATGAGAATGACCTCTCCCTGAATCTGTACTTCCGAGGACCTGGTGGGATGGATTGAGACTGTGTGGGCATCGACAAAAGACGCGGTCCCCATATAGAGCTCCACGTTGTGCCGCTTCAAATTTTCCACGACTCTCTCACGCTCGTTTTCCTTTACCACTCTTTCTCGGAACAGAAAGTCGCGAACCGTTACTTTCTCCTTCATGCTGATGTTGACGCCAAATAATTCGCGCTGCAGGAAACCGGACAAGTAGAGAGCAGTTTCCCGCAGGGTCTTAGAAGGAAGAGTCCCCGTGTTGGCGGCCGCGCCTCCAAGCACAGGCTCCTTTTCGATGAGAGCCACTCTCTTTCCAAAATAGGCGGCCTGCGCGGCGCCTTTTTCTCCGGCTGGTCCGGAACCGATAACGATGAGATCGTACGTTTTAGAGGCCATGGCCCCATTTTTATTGCATACGTCGCGCCGGGTTTGCGATAAAATTCGCTCTGCCGAAACCCGTTGGGTTTGGAGGGGGCTTTGGCTTTAAAGTAAGGGGCTCACCTTTCGGTGACTCGCCCTCAAGCAATTAATTCCAAGCCTTTTTGCCGCCTTCGTGCACCTAACCCGCAGAGTCTTGTTTGTTTAGCAGGATTTCTGATGGCGGACCGACAACTGATGACCAATGAAGTTTTGGTTGCGGACTCTGGCTGCTTCGTGTTCTTAGCGCCTTCGCGGTGGATCTTTTAGAATTCTCTCAGGAGTTGTGATGCGTTTATCTCCAATACGAACAGGCTTGATTATTTTGAGCTGCGCCCTTGGGATCTTCCTCTGCGTTTTTGCTCAGATCGGTTCTCGGGTGGTCACGCTTCGCGCGGCTGCCGCGGCGGCACAAATTATTATCGATCCTGCCAACCCGGCCGCGACAGAAGTAACCGTCAACGAAGGCAACACGGTCCAACTCAAACCTCAGGTCCGAGACAGCGCCGGCAACGCCGTCGATAACGCGCCGCTGGCGTTCAGCAGTGTCGACCCGAGCGTGGCCACGGTCGATAGTTTGGGGCTCATCCAGGGACGTAAGGCAGGATTTTCCACTTTGACGGTAGCTTCGGGCACGCTGGCAGCCACAGCCACCATCACGGTTGTTTCCATCGCTTCAAGCGCGACTCCATATAAAGTCACCGGTGTCGCGCAGGATCTGGCGCGACGGTTTTACATGGCAGACACGCCGGAGCACACCATCTTACTGACTGAAGATCTCCAGGGTTTTTTCAACATATATGCCGGCAGAAACCAGGTTCCCGGCTTTGCCGACGACAAGAGACTGAACGCGTTATTTGAAAGGCCCGCATTTTTGGCATTCGATCAGGCCAGCGGGGATCTTTACGTCAGCGACAGCACCAACAATGCGATTCGACGGATAAGGCCCGCTGCTGTGGACAAGGTAGAAACGCTGGCAGGAAGCGGGCAGCCGGGGAGTGACGATGGTTCGGTAACCGTCGCTACCTTTAAAAATCCGCAGGGTATTGCCCTCGACAACCGAGGGTTCCTTTGGGTTGTGGACTCAGGTAATCACGTCATTCGAAGGATTGATCTTCTTAATAAAACGGTAAAGACAATTGCCGGTCTGGCTGGTATCGCGAGTTTTGGGGACGGCGTCGGCGCCGCTGCCCGCTTCAATTCACCCACTGGAATTACAGTGGAGTCCGAAACTGTCTCCCAGCAACAGGAACGAAAACCTGTAGGGACTCTCCCATCGCCGGTGAGCGTGATCATTTCCGATACTGGAAATGGAGTGATCCGCAGGGTGAAGGAAACCGGAGAAGTGGAAACCATTACGGTGACGAGTCAAAGTAAACTCGTGACAGGGGCGAATGGCGAACCGCTCCTTAAGAACCCTCAGGCGACGACAACACCGACATTCAATTCGCCGACGGGCGTAGCCGTCGACCCGCTAGGGAACATTTTTGTCAGCGAAACCGGCGCCAATCAGGTGAAAGTGATTTTGAAGAATGGAGCCACCACCTTGGCAGCCCGGGCAGGCCCTTCTTCGTCACCGCGGGGAATCGCGATCAACAATAATGGAAGAGTGGTTGTTGCAGGAGATAGTCCCTCTCTCCAGCAGCTTACCTACGGCCAGCCACTGATAGCAACTATAGCACCCAGCAGAATCGGCAATCGTGGCGGCACAATAATAACAATCAAAGGTGGAAATTTTTCGCCAGAGACTTTGGTTCTAGTAGCCGGGATTGTTCCAACCTTCCAAGTAGTAGACACGCAAACGATCATCATCACCCCCCCCGCATTACCGAGCGGCCGTTCGCCACTCACTGTTCAGAACCGAGGCGGGTTGGCACAGACCGAGGTACAGATTGATCCGGTGCCGCTGAATGAATTGCCAGCCGGACAGATTACCACCGTGGCAGGGGGCTCAACCCTTTTTGGAGACGGGACGCTGGCGCAGTCCGCCTTCTTGAGGCAGCCTTCAGCCATCGCTGTCGACGGCAACGGCAATTTTTACATTGCCGACCAATTCAACCACCGCATTCGCAAGGTGGATCCACGCACCGGGATCATTGTAACAGTAGCCGGCGCCGGCCAACTCGGTTTTGACGGCGACAACGGGTCCGCTACAGTCGCCAGTTTGAACTCTCCTCAAGGCGTGGCTGTCGATCTTTTCGGTAATCTCTACATCGCCGATACCGGCAATCATCGGGTTCGCAAAGTGGACGCGCGAAGGGGCATCATCACGACATTGGCTGGAAATGGCCAGCGTGGTTTCTCCGGCGACGACGGTCTGGGGTCAAACGCTGCTCTGAATTCTCCGCAGGCCGTCGCTGTGGATTTTCTGGGAAACGTTTATATCGCCGACACCGGAAACCATCGGATTCGAAAGGTAGAGGGCTCAACTGGAATTATCACCACAGCGGCTGGTACTGGGCAGGCGGGTTTTTCTGGTAATGGCGGCCAGGGCCCGGAGGCCGCCCTCAATTTCCCAGCAGGCGTGGCTGTTGATTTTTTGGGTAACCTCTATATCGCCGATTCAGCAAACAATCGGGTTCGCAAGGTGAGTGGCCAAACTGGAATAATCACCAACGTCGCCGGCAGCAGTGAAGAAGCCGGCTTTTTTGGTGACGCCGGCCCGGCCGTGGAGGCCTCCTTGAGCACTCCGCTGGGCGTCGCGGCTGATTCTGCAGGCAATTTTTATATCGCCGACACTGGAAACAACCGAATTCGCAAAGTGGAGGTTCTAACTGGAACCATCAACACCGTGGCCGGCAGCGGTCAACGCGCCTTTTCGGGCGACAACGGTCCTGCCACCATGGCCGCTTTGGCTTTCGTACAGAGCCTAACCATCGACGCCGCCGGAGACCTCTATATCGCCGATAGAGACAACAACCGGGTTCGCAGAGTGGACGCTCGAACAGGATCTATCGCGACCGTGGCCGGCATTGGCCTGTTGGATTCCGGTGATAACGGTCCGGCCACGGCAGCCGTTCTGACAATTCCACTGGGTCAAGGTTTGGCTGTTGATTTCTCGGGTAACATCTTCTTCTCCGACACACAGAACAATCGCATTCGTAAAGTGGATGCCAGAACCGGCATCATCAGCACGGCAGTGGGCACTGGCGAGGCCGGTTTTTCAGGTGACAGTGTAACGCCGACAACCGCCACCCTCAATTCTCCGCAAGGCTTGGCCTTCGATTCGCAGGGGAACCTCTACATCGTCGACACGCTCAACCATCGAATTCGTAAAGTGGATTTCCGCACCGGAATCATTACCACAGTGGCCGGCAATGGCCGGCGCGATTTTGCCGGTGACAATGGACCGGCTGCAGCCGCCGCTCTGAGTTCCCCCGTCGGCGGAATCGCGATCGACACGTCGGGAAACGTTTATTTCGCCGATACGGATAACCAGCGGATCCGAAGAGTGGACTCCCGTACTGGAGTCATTACGACTGTGGCCGGCACCGGCTTCAGCGATTTCTCCGGTGACAACGGGCCGGCCACAGCCGCTGCGCTTCGGCGTCCCCGTGGCTTGGTGGTCGATCCGGCGGGAAACCTGTTTATTGCCGATACGGAGAACCACCGGATTCGCAAGGTGGATTTCCGGACTGGAGTCATCAGCACCATCGCAGGTACAGGGCAGCGCGGTTCTTCCGGTGATGGCGGGCCGGCTGTGGCTGCCCTTCTGAATTTTCCGCGAGGCTTAACACTCGATTCCACTGGAAATCTTTACATCGCTGATTCGTCCAATCACCGGATTCGCAAAGTGAATGCGCAAACGGGCGTTATCACCACGGTTGCGGGTAACGGGCAGGCTGCTTTTTCAGGCGACAATGGCCCGGCAACTGGAGCAGCTTTGCTCTCACCGTTGGCATTGGGTATCGATCCGTCCGGCAATCTTATTGTTGAAGATTCCGGCAATGGAAGGATCCGGGCGATCCGCGGGCCATTGGAGCCTGTCATTCCCACCGTGCCGTCTCGAAGGCGCCCGTAGTTCTGGGTGGCTTTCTTGATTGTTAACAGGAAGGCGGAAAGCGGAAGGCTGAAAGCGGAAGGCGGAAGGCGGTAGGTGGTAAGGCGGTAGGCAGAATGCAGAAGGCAGCGGTTCGGAAGTGATAAGTTTCAGCAGCAGGTCTGCCGTCCGCCTTCAGCCTTCTGCGTTCCGCCTTCTGCCTTCTGCTTTCCGCCTTCCGCCTTCCCCGTTCCGCCTTCTGCCTTCCGCTTTCCGCCTTCCGCCTTCCGCTTTCCGCCTTCTCGTAATTATCGGAGTTGCCCATTTCGCTTTATGCGGTTTGAAGGCCCAGCAACCCTTCAATAACGACGACGCTCCAAGCGTCCCTAAGGGCAAATGGCAGTTTGAGTTTCTGGAAAGTTATGACTGGCTCAGCAGGAAGTTGTATCCCCGAAACAGGCAAAACACTGCAAACTTCTCGCTCACGTATGGCGTCACGGATCGAATGGAAATCGGCATCGCCGTTCCTCACATCGCCATTCGGTCTACCGGATGGGATCACGGGATTGGAGACATGGAATTGAATTCTAAGATTCAAATTATCGCGCACAGAGAAGGGCGATCTACTCCTGAAATCAGCATCACGACTAAGTTCGAATTTCCCACCGGCAATCCCGACAATTTCCTTGGGAGCGGTTTCTTCGATTGGCAGAACATCCTGATCGTCGAGCAGCATCTGCTGGGTACCACTCATCGTTTTAACTCGGGCGTTGTGCTTTTCGGCAATACCGCCACCGGTATCGAGGGAATTCTCCTGGACACAAAGGTCACCATCTTTGGCTATTCCGTTTCGAAGGAGATCAACAAGAAATTGCTGCTAGGTTCGGAGGTAAGCGGTTCGGCGGCGAGTCATGTTTCTTTTGCAGATGCGGAAATGGAGCTGCTTACCGGCGGGACGTATAAACTGAACAAGAATGTTGAAATCGATTTTGCCTATTCAAGGGGATTAAAGAGAGCCAGCCCTACTCACGGAATCGTATTTGGATTTGTGCTGTCCCAGTAGGCAGTCGGCAGTCATTCGTCATTTGTCATTCGTCATTTGTTGTCATTTGTCCATGGTTGTCTGACGATCCTCCATCGGTGAGGCTATCAACCAATGACTAACCCGGATTATTCACAAACGTTCAACACAAAGGCACAGAGAGCACAAAGTTAGCACAGAGAGCGGGGCTGAAGCTTGAGTATGAAGACTCGTCAAGACTGCATCCTGTCCTTGGTTGTTTCGGTCTTCATACTTCAAACTTCAGCCCTATTCTCTGTGCTATCTTCGTGTCCTTTGTGGCCTCTGTGTTGAATGTTTGTGAATAATCCGGGCTAGTGACGAATGACGAGTGACAATTGACCAATGACGAATGACCAGTGACGAATGACTGCCTCCCGCTATCTCTTGGGCGCGAAGTAGCCTTCCTTGGCCCGGACGCTTAGTTTTGGCAGGCCGGCGGGCGGCTCCAATTGGACCTTCAATTTATGCCACCTGCCGTCATAAGTCGCATTGGAAGGGACGTAGCCGAGGAGATACTGGTTTCTCAATTCTGTGTGAATCAGGTCGCAGTAATAATCGATTTGTTTCAAGCTATCGGGAAAGAAAGCACGGCCGCCGGTGAGACTGACCAGCTCGCTGATGATGCCGCGCCCGTAACCGAGATCGCCCTTCTCCCCGACTACATAGATCTGGGCGTCCGACTCCTTGGCAAGTTCCTTCACATCGGAAAAAGTATACCGGCTGCTGTTATCCTCGCCGTCGGTGATAATAATCAGGGCTTTTTTGTCATTGTGTGCCTGGGTCATTTTTTGAAGACCCGCATAGATGGCGTCGTAGATGGCTGTCCTGCCTTTGCCCTGAAGTAAAGCGATCTGGTTGCGAATGTCGTCGGCTTTCGATGTGAAATCCTGAGCCAACGACACCTGGTCATTAAATGTCACCAGGAAGTATTCATCCTGCATCGTGCCCTTCTCCAGAAATCGCACCACGGAATTCTTGGCATTGACAATTTTGTCGGCCATGCTGCCGCTTCTGTCAAAGATAACGCCAACGCTCAAGGCGGCATCATCATTTGAGAAGTGACTGATCGCCTGTTCCACTTTATTGTCGAAAACCTTGAAGTGTTGTTTCTCCAACCCGGTCACATAGCGGTTGAGCGGGTCGGTGACCGCAGCGCGCAGGACAACCATATCCACGCCGGCGCGGAATGTGGTCCTTCGTTGCACCGTTTTGACATCAGATTTGTCGCCTGCGCTGAAGCCGGCAATGCAGGCGGCCAGTATGATGAGTGGCAGAAGGACTGCATTTCGAAACCGTGCCTTGGCCATGACTGTTCCCAAAGGGTCAGTTGGACTGGCTCTTTGGAAACCATTCTAGGGAGGGCGACAGAACAAGTCAACGATTGGGCTTCTCTGTCGACCATTTTTGGGAGCGGAGAGACGGCCTGAGGGCCGCCTCGGACGCGGCGCAGCCGCGCCTGGATGAAGAGATCAATGTCAGAGTGGGTAGCGCGGAATACCGAGGGCGCTCGCGGCCTTCGACATGCGTTCGTCGTAGGTAGCGAGTACGACTTTCTGGCCTTGTGTTCTGAGGAATTCGACCGATGCGAGATGGAGCGCGTCGAGCGTTCGGACGACAGTGGGAAAAGGTTCGACCGCGCGCGCGAGCACGTCGCGCTCGAGTTCCAACAACGCGAGACGGCCGACGAGTGCTCGCACTTGCTCACCATGGGATTTCGACAGGCCGCGTGAGTGAATGCGGATCCAAAGCTCATATTCAAGGAGACGACTAGAACACAGCGCTTCGGACCAGAGCGCAGTCGGAGGGACTCGGTCTTCTGCAAGCAGATGAGCAAGCGCTACAGAGGTATCGAGGTAGATCATGTGAATCACCGACCGGAGCGATCTTCGTCCAGTTCGCTCAAAAGATCCAACAGCGGGGCGACCGGTGCTCGCGGCGGGATACCTGATGGCAGCACGGGCGGGGTGATCCAACCCCTTCGGACGACCTCGGCCAGCCGCGCGTCGCGTAGAAACTCACTGCGGCCTTCACGCGGCGAAATCAGTTCGGCCACAACGCGGTCGCGGTCCGTTACCAGGATGGTCTCGCCGCTCGCCGCAAGCCGTACGTACTCACTGAGTCGATTTTTGAGGATCTTTAGCCCGACCGCACGCATCTTGTCAAGAGTAGCCTCTAGAAGCTACTTTGTCAAACTTGATCCGTTGCGATATCGGCGCGGCTTCGCCGCGCCTTGGAGTTTCTACATTTTCCCAGTCCTCGAAAGCGGACCAGCCCGGCCGCTTTTTGGCTGGGCGCAAGAATAAAGCCCAGGGCGGAGCTTGCGCAGCCCTGGGGCCAGCGATCATTTTTCCACGCCATGAGCCCGGCCCGTT
>DASYPF010000441.1:0-8710 GCA_036006905.1 Acidobacteriota bacterium | reverse complement strand
CGGTGGAACTCGATCCGCTCTCCTCGATGGCTCACGGAGCTTATGGAATGCGGTTGCGCGTCAACCACCGCTATGACGAAGCCATCGCCGAGTGGCAGAAAGCGCTGGGACTCAATCCCTCGGCTCCGGTCATGCACCATAACCTGGCGATTACCTATCATCTCAAGGGCATGGACCAGCAGGCGTTTGCTGAGGCGAAAGCGCAGGCTGTCGAGATCGAGCACGATGCTGAGACGGCGGCCGCCCTGGACGGCGGCTATGCCCAAGGCGGATTTCGCGAGGCGATGCGCCGGGCGGCTGAGATCCGGGTGGCCCGGTCCCGCCGCATGTATGTTCCACCTTCGCGAATTGCCGAGCTGTATGCCCTCGCCGGAGATAAGGACAGAGTATTGGCATGGCTGCGGAAGAGTTTGGATCAGCACGAGTTAACGGCGATGAACCTTCGAGTGCCCGTTTGGGACTTTTTGCGCTTCGACCCCGGTTTCCAGGAAATCTTCCAGCGGCGCATGAAACCGCAGCAGTAGGCAGCAACCCAGGCAGGTTGCTCCACCTCACTTGGTGACTTTGGGAATACATCGAGGAACAAGCGAATGAACCAGGAAAAACTGTACTGGCCTTGGCGGGAATTCAATCTTGACTGCTATTTAGGTTTCAGCATGCTGACAGGCATGCTATCTTTTTTCTCTCAAGCTAACGTGCTTCTTTCTCGGCGGCAATACCGGCCAAGTTGGGAGCTGTAAGCGGCGAACAGTTTTGTCGCCAACAGGAAATGTGGGTCGCAAAATCAATCAACATACAGCCGACCGTTATCGTCGCTGGTTTCAGTACGAGAAAGACAGCCACGCAAAGGTTCTGGCCTCGCTAAAGGCCGTCGACTTCAAACTCCGGTCGTCACGGTCGTTTCAGAAAGCTTTAGATTTGATGGCGCACATCCTTGCGGCCCGCCGGCTTTGGTTGTTCCGGTTTGGAGTGACCCAAGAGGCTGTAAGTGAACTGTTTCCTCATGGAGTCACCCTTGACGATCTGACCAACCAGGTGCACGGGATCCAGCATGCGTGGACTAGCTATCTTGACCGCCTCGATGACGTGGAACTCACGCGCGTCTTTGAGTATCAAAGCCTGGAGGGCGAATGGTACCGCAATATTGTAGAAGACATCCTGACACAATTGTTCGGCCACTCGTGGTACCACCGCGGCCAGATTGCAGCCTTGATTCGATCTATCGGCGCAGAACCTGCTGTAACCGATTTTGTTTTTTGGGCGCGTGAGCCAATCGAGCCGCCCAGCTAGAAATACACCTTGCCGGCGATCTGCAGGAAGCGCGGAAAGTTATTTTGCGATTTTGGTAATTGTCCAAACGTGGGGCTGGTGAAGCCCGTATCTACGTTGCCGCGAATCGGGTGATTGGTTGCGTTAAACGCCTCAACGCGGAACTGGAACCGGTAGCGCTCAGTGAAGTGAAGCGTCTTCTCCAGCGCAGCGTTCAACTGGGGTCCCACGGCAGGCTGCCGGATGTCAGGGAATCGATCCGGAAATCGTGCGCACAGTAAACGAGGGGAACTGCCTGTAGCAACTCTTGTCGTTGTTGAACCAGTGATCCGGAGTCTGAGGCTTTGCATGCCACTCGCCGCAGACATTTTGCAGGTTGGGCCAGCCAACCGGATACCCGCAAAGATAGGTGAGGATCGAGGGCTGGGTTCAGGTCTTCAGAATTCAGTTCCATAGGGTGTTGGATTTCCCAAAGCAGTTCTTAGGCTATTGGATTCCCAAAAGTACTTCCTTCGAAAAACTGAAAGGTCTTCCGGCAAATTCGCTGTGATTCGCTTGGTTTGGGCCAAGCTCTTGACACTAACCCAGGTCATGATCGACGTCAATACAAACGAAGACCCAGCTCGACCTCGCGGCGTACTACGCGCTCCGTCATGACCAGGCCGACGAACACCATCACAACGAGCAGACTAACAAAGCCGTACCATAGTGCCTGTCTCCGGTGAACCAAGTTTGAGTCGGTAGGGCCGCTAAAGGTACTTCCAGTCCATTGATGCTATGCAGAGGCGCAACATGCATTATTTGTAAATTGGAAGCGCTTGCGCCCCAAATCGTATTGCCTCATTCGTCATTGATCCAAGCCAGGTAAGGCTGGCCTGAGAGTAGAGGCGCGATGGATTTGTCAAAAATTTTCTGCAAAGCGCCTCGGAGAATCGCAATGCCAATCCAAGCATCCGGTTCTCGGCCAGAAATCGTGCGTAAAATGAGAAATGCGGCTGTGTCTTTCGTGTGAAAACTGCGCATAGCTCCGCCAGCTAGCGGTGATTGGCGAATCATGCGCTCAAGGATGGCCATTTCAGCAAGGCGGCGGTCGAGCCCGCGCTTTTCAGTAAACTGCGAAGCTCCAGATCGTAGAACCGGCGCGTTTCGTAGCTCAGCCACCAGCTTCCACGTCTCACCATTCCCAGTGTTTGCTCAAGGACACGCGTAAAAGCAGTTGATCCTCTTTGCGTATTCGCTCGACGTGAGCACAGGTGATTAGCGCTGCTGGAAGTCCCGCCGGCGTAAACCCTTGGGAACGGCTCCAGCGCTGAACGATTTGCTTTCTTTGCGGTTCAATATTTTGAATAATCCGACTTAACCAAAACCTCCTTAAACACTTGACATTCTGCAGATTCAGGTCTACACAGGAGTATCATCTCCAAAATGAGGCTTTAACAGCCTAAGGAGGCTTCCGATGAGTCAGCTTCCCTTTGTTCGCTGTATCCACTCAATATTCCTTCGGCGTCTTTGTTTTGTATGTTGCGTTGCCGTTATCTTGGCGACTGCGTTGCCAGGCGGCGTCTATGCTCAGGTGCTTTACGGAAGCATTCTCGGCAATGTGACCGATCCCAGCCAGGCAGCCGTTCCAGGCGCCACCGTCAAAATCATCAACACGCAGACCAACCAGGTGCGCGAGGCATTGACAGGAGATACGGGGGCCTTCAGTTTCTCCGACGTCCCGGCCGGAACCTATACGGTAAAGGTCGGCCTTCCTGGTTTTAAGGAATTCGTCAAGACGGATGTGCTCGTCACCGTTAACAACGTTTCGCGCGTTGACGCCATATTGCAGGTGGGTGAAGTCTCAGAGACGGTAACCGTTGCAGGCGGCGCAATTGCGCTACAGACGGATAAGACCGACGTTCACAAAGAGCTTACGTCCAAAGAAGTCACCGACCTGCCGACAAATATCTATCGAAATTACCAGAGCCTGATCGACTTGGTTCCCGGCACGACGCCGGCCCGCTTCCAGAATGCCGTAACGGATACTCCGGCCAGAGGCCTGACCACCAATGTGAACGGCACTGCCCGCAACAGCAACAATACTCGACTGGACGGAGCCACCACGGTGCTGACCTGGCTGCCGCACCACGTTCTTTATGTAGCTCCCCAGGAATCCATTCAGACGGTTAATGTTTCCACTAACAACTTCGACGCGGAGCAAGGACTGGCCGGCGGCGCTGCCATTACCGTGCAGACCAAGTCGGGAACGAACGAATACCACGGCGTTGCTTTTGGGTATCACAGCAACAGCGCGCTGCGCGCCAAAAATTTCTTTACACCTCCGGACAGCGGTGTACCGAAAAATCTTTTGACCATGTACGGCGGCACGTTCGGAGGCCCCATCAAGAAGGACAAATTGTTCTTCTTCACGAGCTGGGAAGCGATGCGCGAACGACAGAATTTCTCCCAACTGTACACCGTGCCGACAGCTGCAATGCGGATCGGGGATTTCTCGGGAACCGGCGTGCAACTTTTCGATCCCAACACAGGCAAGCCCGACGGCTCTGGACGAACTTCCCTGGGCACCACTATCCCGGCGGCGCGCATCGACCCGGTGGCGAAAAAAATGCTGGCGCTCATTCCCCTGCCCAACCAGCCGGGCTTTACCAATAATTACTACGGTTCGGGACCTCAGGTTTTCGACCGCGACAATTACGATTTCAAAGTGGATTGGGTGAGGTCTGCCGCTACAACGATCTGGGGGAAATACAGCCTGATGAATTCTCCAGTCCTGTGTCAGTTTGCTCTCAAGGAAGCCGGCGGCCCTGCGCTGTCCATCAGCGGCGGCGCGGGTCTCGGAACCACGCGGGTGCAACTGGCCACTCTCGGCGGTACCCACTTGTTTTCTTCACGATTTCTAGTGGATGGAACGATCGGTTTCAGCCGCTACGCGCATTCCACACGCGGGCCCGATTTCGGAACAAACTTCGGGACCGACGTGCTGGGAATTCCCGGCACGAACGGTCCAGACATACGCCAGAGCGGAATGCCGATATTTGAAATCTCCGGTTACACCAGCCTCGGCAACACGGCTACCTGGAGTCCGGTCGACCGTCGCGATAACAGCGGGACATTCACGGCAAACGCGAATTGGTCGCGCGATAAACACGACATTCGTTTTGGCGTTGATATCGCCAGACAGCACATGAACCACTGGCAGCCGGAGCTGGGCGGCAGAAGCCCGCGCGGGGATTTTCGGTTCACCGGAGGGGTGACTGCCCTGCGGGGAGGAACATCTCCCAATCGCTACAATGCGATGGCCGATTTTCTTCTCGGGCTTCCTCAGAACCTCGGCAAGGCGCTGCAATTCTATGACCCCATGACCACTCGTGAGTGGCTCGAAGGGTATTACTTCCGCGATCGGTGGCAGGCGACTCCGAAGCTGACTCTCACGCTTGGACTGCGCTGGGAATACTACCCCCTGATCACGCGCACGGAGACCGGTATCGAGCGCTATGATCCAGACGACAACAAGGTGTACATCGGCGGCAAAGGGGGCGTACCTGATAATGCGGGAATCGAGGTGCCTAAGGCCCTGCTGGCCCCGCGCGTTGGAATCGCATACCGTTTGGGAAGCCGGGGCGTTGTGCGCACTGGTTATGGAATCACAATTGATCCGTACCCTATGGCGAGACCGATGCGCTCTCCTTATCCGGTCGTGATCTTTTCCGATAACGAAGGGGCCAATTCGTTTCAGCCGTTCGGCCCAATCCTGCAGGGTATCCCTGCAATCACCGGGCCGGACATCAGCAAGGGGATCATCGATATTCCCCCAACTATCGGAACGCGCACGATGGAAAAGGGACGGTTCAAGCGGGGGTACATCCAATCCTGGAACCTGATCTATGAGCGGGAATTACCGCTGAACCTGGTCGGATCGGTGGGATATGTTGCTACGCGCAGCATACGCCAGATTGCCCAGCTTGAGCTCAATGCCGCGCCTCCGGGAACCGGCTCGGCCGGCCGGCCACTGTTTGTGAAATTCGGGCGCTCGGCCAGCACGCAACTGCATATTCCCTGGCAGACAGCGCTTTATGATTCGCTGCAGGCGACCCTGGATCGCAGGTTCAGCGGCGGTCTGTTCGTAAAGACTGCATACACATGGTCCAAGGCAATCAACTTTCAGAACGACAGCGGAGAGGATGCTCCGCTTTTCATGCATCCGTCCGTTCGCTATCGCCAGCGGGCGCTGGCCGGCTATGATCGCACACAGAACCTCCGCGTTGCCTGGATTTATGAACTTCCCTTCAGCTCCAAAGGCGGTGGACTGGCGCGGGCACTATTGGGCGGATGGCAGTTGAACGGGATTGTAAGCGCCTATAGTGGAAACCCGTTTACCGTTACTTCCAGCGGCGCTTCGCTGAACGCGCCCGGCAACAGCCAGGTGGCCGATCAAGTGACGCCCGAGGTCAAAAAACTCGGCGGAATCGGGCTGGGAAATCCGTTTTTTGATCCTTCTGCTTTCCGCCCGGTGACCGAAGTGCGGTTTGGCAACAGCGGCCGCAACACGCTGCGAGGGCCGGGCGCCGTGAACCTCGACCTGGGGCTGTTTCGCAAATTCCAGGTGACCGAGCGGGTGGAGATGCAATTCCGGACGGAAGCTTTTAATTTCACTAACACGCCGCACTTCAACAACCCGAATGCCAACGCCTCGGATGCGTCGACCTTCATGACGGTCACAAGCGCACAGCCCGACGAGCGCCAAATCCGGTTTGCACTGCGGTTGAGTTTCTGACGCGATGAGCGACGTCTTCACGCCATCGTTCATGGATGAAGATGCGAGGATGATCGCAATTTTCTTTTGCCGCTACGCGGCTGATCGCCCTGGGAGAAAACCGAACAGAGGCCTGACACCTCAGCTCCAATCTTTACGCACTGCGCGGCTGCGGCAAGATTTCAAAACCGGTAGTTGCCAGTTACCACGCTAATTTCAGCCGTTCGGCTGCTGACTTCAGAGCTTGATCGCGAGTCCAAATCTGATGGCCTGAGATAGCCGCAGAGGCCAGTAGATGAATGTCGATCCAAGCCAGCCCTTTAACCCCACAGCCGGTGGGACTCCAAGAGGTGGTAGGCATCGCTATCGGAAGCGATGGTCGTTGAAGGAAGCTTACCAAAATCCGCGAGCGTCTGGGCTCGGTTTCGCAAGTTTCCACACGCGAGTTCTCCAAGCACAAACGGATGAATCACTACCCGGCCCTGAGACAGCAATTCCACTAAGGCTGGATCCACAGCAGCAAGAGCGGGAAAGTCAGGGAGGGAGAAGGAATAATGAACTGGAGTTGAGACGTTGTGAAAAAATGGGATCACCGGCGAGACGCGCATAGTCCGGGTGTGCGGCGGAGTTGACGCCGCCACCCACAGAACCGCGACCGGAAGGGAGCGGCGGGCCGATGCAAATTTCTACGACTACACCAGCGCCAAGTTGCTGCAACAACGATGCGCGACGGTGCGACTTTGCGAGCCTGATTGCGGCGACTCAATTTGTCGCACCGCTCCCTTCCAGTCACGGCTCTGTGGGCGCCGCCACCAAAATCGCAGCCGTCGATCATGTGCCCAACTAGAAGTAGAACTTCCCCGCTATCTGGAAAAAGCGGGGGAAGTTGTTTTGATTTCTCGGCAACTGTCCAAACGTGGGACTGGTGAAGCCCGTGTCTACATTGCCGCGGATCGGGTGATTGGTTGCGTTGAACGACTCGACGCGGAACTGGAACCGGTATTGCTCGCTGAGGTGAACCGTTTTTTCCAGCGCGGCATTCAACTGCGGCCCTACCGCCGGCTGCCGGATGTCAGGGAATCGATCTGGAATCGTGCGCACAGTAAACGAGGGGAACTGCCTGTAGCAACTCTTGTCGTTGTTGAACCAGTGATCCGGAGTCTGAGGCTTTGCATGCCACTCGCCGCAGACATTTTGCAGGTTGGGCCAGCCAACCGGGTAACCGGAGAGATAGGTAAAGATCCAGTCAAAACGCCAGTCGCCGGCGATGGCATTGACCAGCGGATTGCTGTTGAAGAATCTACGATCCCGCCCGAAAGGCAAGTCCCAAACGCCGCTAAAAGCGAGGTTCTGTGGCTTGTCGGTGTTGTCCAACTCGTAAATCAGCGGCTCTTGCGCATTCCAATTGTTGAGACGGTGGTTCTGTTCGTAGGCTTTAGCATAGGTGTAAGACAGCACCCATGTCATGACGCCGCCCGCGCTGCGCCCACCCAGCATTCTCCTCTCGACTTTGACCTGGAGAGCGTCGGAGCGGTAGTGGCCGGCTTGAACCAGGTTGTTGGTGATGTCCCCGAAGATTGCGTCTGGCCTCAGCAGGTTGAAGGCCGTAGTTGTAGGGCTGCCGCCACGGCTGGAGGTGATCGGCAGGATACCGAAAAATGGATTTGGGAGGGAGCGGTTCAGGTAGGCCGCGTCAGCAAGCCCGTGATTGTTGTCCTCCAGGCTGGGGTTGTTCAGGTTGAATCCCGACTCAATGTAGATTTGATAATTGCCCGAATACGAAACCTCGCCGACGATGCCGTATGGCAGTTGATGCTGGATTCCGAACGAATACTGATAGGTCCGCGGAATCTTGTATCGCGGGGGGTCGAAGCTAAGGCTGTTTCCGATGTTGGTCAACAGACCCAGGCTCGCGTGAGGTGCCGTGGCGATTCCGTTCGGGAATGGGTTCACCAGCGAATAGGGACCGGTCAGACCTGCCGATGGCGTGAAGCCATCCAGCGAAGTAGTATATGGAGTTTGCTGGTTGAATCCAGAGATCACACCCGTCTGCGTGGGTGACTGGTAGTAAACACCGCCGCCTGCGCGAAGCACAGTATTCTCCCGTACTCGCCAGGCAAGGCCGATACGAGGGGCGAAGTTGGTCCAGTCGGTGTCGTAAAGCCGCCGGGGCTGGCCGTTGACTCCCATGAACAGGTAGCCGCCTGTCAGTACCGCCGGCGGAGCCGGATAGGGATACTTGGCATTGGGGTTGGCCTTGTCGTAGTCTGCCTTGAACTTGACCCAGTTGGCCAGCACCTGGTCGCTGAGAGGGTTCTTGGTCGTGGTATCAAAGCCCCGTGTTTCGCGATTGAACCGTTCCAGCCAGGGGACTTGAACCTCATAACGCAGACCCAGATTCAGCGTCAGACGACGATTGACCTTCCAGTCATCCTGCACATGAACCCCATAGTAGGGGCGAGTACGATACGTCGTGTCGTTGTAGTCAATGGCGCCGCTGGTGGGGGCTCCTAGAAGGAGAGTCGCCACACCACTGCCATCAAATTGATTCTGGTTGCGGTCGGAGAGCTGCTGCGTCCAGAACGTGCCGAAGGTGAAGGTACCGTTCGACCACCCGAAACTCTCATCCCCCCTGGCCACGTAGTTCAGCTCGAAACCGGTGTGGAGAGTATGCTTGCCTCGTGT